>NZ_VIDW01000026.1:0-71580 GCF_006519665.1 Paenibacillus sp. tmac-D7
GTCCGCGGCCGCCCCTTGCGCAGGGGGCTGCGAGGCGGCGCCGGCAGAAGGCTGCGCTTGCGGCCCACAGCCGGAGAGAGCGGTCATCACGGCAATTCCCAGCAGAAATAATCGATACATCTAGGATCCTCCTGACATGAAAAGGAAAGAAAGAGCCCCTTGCGAACAGGGCTCTTTTCATCCTCACCGATTACGGCTTTTTTGTCAATTCATAGGCTCTTACCGCTACGACCGCAGCCATCTCGCGCGTTGCCGAATCCAGCGGCAGGAACCGTCCCGCTTCGTCGCCTTCCATCAGCCCTTGCTCGCGCACGGCTTGAATGAATGGTACGGCATCCGGGTACGATTCGCTCATATCGATAAATCCGGCGGAATCGGCGCCTGTGGCTTGCAATTGCAGCGCTCTTGCCAGCATGATAGCCATCTCCTGACGTGAAATGGCGGCATCCGGAGCAAACCGATCCGCGCTTACGCCCTGCACGATGCCCTTCGCCACCGCTTTGGTCACATAGCCTGCGTACCAGGCATCCGGAGCGACATCTGCGAAATCCGTCGTGGCTTCGGCCAGAGGCGCTTCGCCCATCATCCGCAGCAGCATCGCGGTAAATTGTACGCGGGTCACTTTTTGTTTAGGTTCGAAAACGGGTACCGATCCGCCCGTCCCCTCCATGATCCGGTAAATAGACGCCTTCTGTACGAACGGCAGCGCCCAGGAGGCAATGTCCGTCTGGTCGGCGTAGACCGGGGCGGCAGGCACCTGCCGATCAAGATTCACATAGGCTTGGTACGCTCCCAGCGCCATTAACGCCTGCTCCGTAGCCATGACCTCCGCTTCCCCTCCGCGTTCATGAGGGAAACCGCCGTTACTCAGCTGCAGCCCGAGCAAGCAGGCCAGCATGCTCTGCTTGCCGGACTTGAAATACGGGCTGTTCACCGGATCGGTTCCGCTTACCGAGAGACCCCAAATCACTTGCGCTGTACTTTCCGCATTCTCCACACCGTTCAGGGCAAAGCCGCCGTCCGGGGACTGCACGGAGCCCAGCCATTTAACCGCCCTCTCCATGGCGGCTTTCACATCCGTCCGCTCTTGGTAAGGGGTAAGGGCAGCCAGCGCCGCAGCCGTTAAGTCGGGATTTCCCTGCTCGCCCTTCACAAGCGGCCAGCTGCCGTCCGCATTCTGCACGTCGAGGATCCACTGCGCCAGCTTCCCGGTCGTCCATTTCGCATCGGCCGGAATGCGATAAGCGCCTCCGTTCAAAGCCAGCAGCGCATAAATCGGGCCGTTGCTTCCCTGTACTTCCATCCGCTCGTTATTATAAATACGCTCGATCAGATTGAAGCCGCCTATCGATTCCGGATTGCCGCCTGCCGCCTGTATGCTTAGCGCCAATCTTTCATAGTCGGTGACGTTCCGGAACTCGCCGTTCTTCTCCTTCAGCTTGGCGGAAGCCAAAGCGAGGTAATCGTTTGGAACGGCCACGCCGGCTCTGCTCAGCGCATAGGCCGACCAGTCGCTCAGTTCCACGCCGCCCTTCAGCCATTGGGCCGCCCGTTCGATGGAAGGTCCGACGTCTATGCCCGCAGCCGACGCCACTTTGGACTTGTCGATAACCGCGAATTTCGTAAAATGGTTCACCCATCCGGTAACCGTTCCCGTCTCGGCATCGATGACGGCCGGAATCGGAATCCATTGCTCCGTCTGCTCATCCAGCCACACCAGCGCCAACTGATCCAGACTTACCGAGGCAACCGGCGTTTTAATCGAAATTTGTACCGGTGTATCAAAGGACTGACCCTGCGGGCCGAACTCATACATCGAGGAAACGAGCTCGTTCCGCCCGGCCGAAGCCGAAGGAAGCTCGCTGACCGTCAGCTTCGTCGTTTCCTTAAGCGCACCGGCCGGAACCTGGAGCTGAACCTCCGCTTTGGCGTCGGCAATGACGGTTTCGGTATCGGCAGCTGCCGCTTTTTGCACGTTCACCGTATTGGCCGCCAAGTCCTTCTTGAGCGTATCGGCGGCATTCGCCGTCATTTTCTTGTCTGCGTTCAAGACAATGGCCGGCTTCGCGATCTCATGGATCGGCTTCCGGTTGTTATACGGCATCTCCAGCTTCTGAACCACATCGGCAGCCGCCGGGACGGTCGGCGCCACCGGTACCCCGACAGCGCCCGTTCCTCCGGTACCCGCGCCGGCATTCAAATCCTTGCCGCCGTCCAGCGTATAACGCCACGCCACCGTATCGCCCGGCTTCAAGGACGTGGAATCCGCCCCTGTGCTCAGGTAGGTGCCGTTGACCGCGTACATCCAGCCGCTTAGCGGCCCCCGGTCGAATTCCCGCAGTCCGTCAATGCCTTGGACGTAAGCCGTCGAGCCCGAGCCGGACGATTGAACGCGGCCTGCGCCCAGGGCCCGGATCAGAATGGAATAAGGCGTGTCGCCGCTCTGCAAGGAAACCGAGGTCGAAGGCAGGATCGTCCCCATGCTGCTGTCCCCGGTTACGGACACATATACGACCGGATTGACGACAGGACCCGTTCCTCCGTCTGTTCCGCCCCCGGTTCTCGGTTGAATCGTCACCGGTTGCGAGGTATGTACCACTTTCGGCGCCTCACCGGTCACATAGCCTGATATATCGAGGGTATAGGTTCCTGCAGGCAATCCGGCGAATGTGGCGATGCCTTCACTGCTTGTTGTGGCGGTCAAGCTTCCGATCTTCACTTGAATGCCGGCTGCGGGAGAAGCCGGCTTATTGTCCGCGAGCGTCTTCTTCACCGTAACGGTGAACGATTCGTTAGCCTTAGGCTGTGCAGGATTCAAGGCAATCGAATCGACCAAATACGTCGACGAGTTCCACTCCGCGTCGAATCCGCTAATATAAACGACCGCCCGGTCCCCCGGCTGCAGCGTATATTGATCCGCGCCGACCATTCCCGGATTCCACTTGCCTTGGCGGTAGATCGCATAGAGCCAAGCCCCGGCATCAGCGCCGACGGATTGGATGTACGTTCCGAAGCTGGCGTGTTCAAGCTCGTAAGGAACCTGGTTGGCATCTAGAAGCCGCACAACGCTTTCCAGCAAATTCGGAGAACTCGCCTTCCCTTCGGCATAAGTGCCTGAAGCTCCTTCAATTTGAATCGCCGCCGTTCCGACCTGAATCGTCTTGGAATCCTTGACGATCTTCGGCGCAAGCACGTCTTGATAGCCTGTTACAACCGCTTGATAGGTGCCGCCGGGCAAGCCGGACGGGAACAACGCGTATCCGTTTGCGTCCGTCTCCACCTTACGCCCGCCCAATTCTACATAAACGCTGGCGGCAACCGTGACGACCTCGTCCCTTGTAACGTCATAATCCCATACCGACCGATAGACCTGAACCGTTACTGCCTGGCCTTCAACCGGCATCGCCGGCTCCACCTTAATCGAATCCACCAATGCGGTACTTATGCCTGTATAGTACAAATAAATGTCATCGCCGTTACGCAGGGAGTAGTCAGCCATGCCCAGGTTATTCGTGCGGGCATAATCCCAGGAGCCCTGGCGTTTGACATTGTACCCCCACCAGGTGCTGTAGTCGCTTTTACCGGAAATTCCGTTGATCGTATGAATGAAATGGCCGTCGCTCTCTGGAAAAGGAACCCCCTGCGCATGCAGCACTTGAGCCACAGCCTCATAGGCAGTCCCCGCAACGGCGGAGCCTTCGGCGATCGTACCGGCGGGGCCTTCCACATGAACCGTCACGCGAGCTGCGGCAGGCGCTCCGCCCCCTGTGGTCAGGATCGCCTCATACGATCCGCTGTCACCGTTGACAGCCGTATGGAAGGCCGCCAGCGCCACAAGCGATTGCACCGTGGCCCATCCGTCGGAAGAACCGCCGGCCACATGGGCAAATCCGCCGTCGCCTTGCCGGTAACCGAATAAATAGGTAAGCGGGTTGCCGTTCGCCTTCGCGAAGCCTGAACTGCGCGCGTCGAGTCCGGCAGCGGACAACGCGAGAATGACCTGTGCGGTGCTTTCCGCATTTTCCCCATACTCCGAAAATCCGCCGTTCGCTAATTGCTGCGAGGACAGCCATTGAATGCCGCGGTCCATCGCCGGCCGGACACCGGTGTGCGCGGTATGAGCGGCCAGGGCGTTCACAGCAGACGCTGTAATGTCGATGCTGCTCGGCCCTCCGGCCCCAAGCGGCCATCCGCCGTCCGCATTTTGCTGCGCGAGCAGCCATGCCACGATTTTATCGGGATTCCACTTCGCGGTTAACGGAATGTGATAAGCATCGCCGCTCAAGGCCAGCAGCGCATAAATCGCGCCGTTCGTTCCCTGGGCAGTCAGCACATCGCTGTTATAAATGCCCTCAATAAGGTTGTACGAACTAGACCCGGCCGCGATCTGCTCGGGGTTTCCTCCGGCCGACTTTACGCCTAACGCAATCCGGGCATAGTCCGTTACCTTGCTGTAACGTCCGCCGTTCTGCTGAAGCTGCTCGCGGACGGATGATAAATACGAAGCCGGCACCTGCTTCCCGGCTGCAGCCAGCGCATAAGCATCCCAATCGGAAAGCGCGCCTCCATTCGCATCCAGGATGTAGCCGGCCGCATCGTCTATAGCCTGAGGAACCGTGACAAGCCCTCTCCCCGCTCCATCCGCATACGCAGGCGCCAGCCCGCCAAGCATGGATATGAGCAAGCACCAGCTTAGCAGGACCATGCTTATCTTGTTGATCCATCTGTTACTCTTCATCTGTTGTCCTGTTCCCCTCTCTTGAAACTGACCTTCCTTAAACTAAAAAAGCACCCCTTCTCTATGAAGGGATGCCGATACGCATGAACCTGCAGGCAATATTACGTTCCTGACGGATTGCCGTTCCCCCTTCTCCTAATTTCGCGTAGGCGACGGTGTTCTCGGGTTAGACAGATATCCTGACTTGCGGATCGAAGCCGGACTTCCGTCATCCCAACCGCCCCCCCTAAACCAACTGAAGGACAGTGACATCATGGAAGCCGCTCCCCGCTTACAGTGGCGCGACCGTGCCGGATTCTCACCGGACTTCCCTGTTCGCCGAACGCCGGCATGGCTAGCCTCCCGTTCGACATCTACCCGAGCAAATGATTCAATTATGTACAAAGAATAACACGATCCCCAAGCATCGTCCAACTATTTCTTGCGGGCCAACCGCCCGCGGTCCTGACGCGGGGCCTCATCTCGCCGTACGCTTCGATCCACTCGCTTACGGCGGGCGGCTTCAGGATTCCATCACAAACCGGCCGGTAATTTTCTGCAGATTTCCGGAAATGCTTTTGAGCAAATCCGCTTGCTGCGCAATAAGCTCGGTAGCCATGTGATGCCGTTCTCCGCTGCTCGCCATCGCTTGGGCGGACGCAGTGAACTGTTGAGAAATATCCCGAATCGCCTGCATGCTGCTTTCCATCGAATGAAGCCCAAGCTGAATTTCACGCATCTCCGCAGAATGCGCGGACGCTTGCTCCGCAGTCAGGCGGCACTTGTCGGCCACAAGGCGAATCATATCGCTCAATTGGCCAATCCTTCGGATTCCCCGTTCTACGGCAAGCCGTTCCGCTTTCACCGCATCCGCGGCTTCTTTCGATTTCAGCGCCATATTGTGCGTCAGCCCGATCGCGCGTTCCGCTACCTCATTGGATGTAACGGCAAGCTTCCTCACTTCGCCGGCAACGACCCCGAATCCTCTGCCTTCTTCGCCGGCCCTCGCAGCCTCAATCGCGGCGTTCAGCGCGAGCAGGTTCGTCTGTTCGGCAATTTCACGCATGTACAAGATGAACTCTCTCATTTCTTGCAATTGCCGCTCCAGCTCTTCCATCGAGCTCACGCTCCGCTTGCTCGTTTCCTGCAGGTCATTCATGTCATTGCGCAATTCCAGCGTCTTCTCCAGCCCGGCATGCGACGATGTCCGGGCCTCCTCGGATATCTTGCCCGAAAGCTCCATGTCTTGACCGGCCCGGCTGACTCTGTCGTGAATCTGCTGCATCCGGCTGCCGTTAAGTTCGATGAGCTGCAGCTGGTCATTCGCTCCCGCGCTCACTTCCTGCATGCTCGCTACCAGCTGCTCAGCCGAAGACAGCAGCTGCCGAATTTCGTCGGCCTGCTCGGACCCGATCTTATTCACGGTGGAGGAAGCCTCCTTCATGTCGGACAAGATCGCTCTCATCCCTATCACAATTTTGTTGATCTCAAACGTAACTTGTCCGAGCTCATTGCGCCTGGAGCCTGCCGAAGCGGGCATCAGCTTGCCGGAAGAAATGGCTTTCATGCGGCCCATCCAGCTCTTCAAGCTTTGAAGCACCGTTCGATGAAAATACAAGCCCGTCCCGGCGAACGCCGCCAGCACAAGAAGGCCCGCCCCGGCGCGTTCCCCCCACGAATCGGCCAGCCCGAGGCCGCCTAAAGCGATCAGCAAGGGAATACTGTAAACGGTGTACCAGGTTGCCTGAAAAGATAAGGATTGCACGATCACACCCAGCCGCAAATTATAAGGCGAAGCTCCCGCCCCCGGAATGTTCACAGGAGTCGAAACATCCAATATAACCTCACCGGTGTTACGGTGATAAATTTGAGCTAACGGCTTGTCCGTTTGCGCAGCCGCCAAGCCAACGACATCGTTGAAGACCGTCCCCTCGCGCAGCCGGTTTGTATGCAGAACGGATAGTCCGTGATGCTCGACGACCAGGAAGTATTCATCATTTTGAAGCAACTGGTCCAATAATACCCGAATATCCTCTGACCGTTCAGACCATGCGTGTCCTTCCAAGAGCTTGCCGATCTCTACAGCGGCGGATTGCACTTTGGCTATTGCGCGGTTTTCCAGTTGTTTAGGTATGTTCATGTCGAAAGCCCCCTTAGAATTAATGTAAGCGCTTTAATAAAACTTTACATGGATTTGATCTTTCTGTGATAGCTCTGTGCGTGAAGTGTTAAATTAAAAGCATGAAATGTTAAAAACCAGCAGTGAACGGCTTGTCTTCCGGGCTCGCTTACATGCTGCACCCGGCATGATCTTTCGAAAGAAAAAGAGGCCCGTCCGGACTCCTCTCACCCTACAATTGGAATAATAAGGTGTCCCGGTTCATGCTCAGCTGCACGAAGGGCATAGCGTTATTTTTCATGTGGCCAATTTCCCTTATCTCAAGCTAGTTTTCATCACTTCCGTATTAAATTGAGTTATGGTGCGGGTATTCGTGTACACTATGCTTCCAAGACCTGTTCAAATCCAATATTATGACAAACTGTTGAAGGAATTATTTTACAGAAGGATTCCTTCTCCGAAGTGTCGAATGATGTAAATTTCGCAGTTTAAATCGCATTCAGGAGGGTACAAAATGAAAAAGAACTTCGCACTGCTACTTGCGGCCATGCTGGTCATGGTTGCGCTTCTAGGGGCTTGCGGCAAAAAAGAAGAAGCTCCCCAGGCGGCGGGCTCCGCACCAAAGGCGGAAGTCAAACCCGTCAAACTGGAGATCGGGATGCTGAAACTTACCAGCTCCGCTCCACTGTTTATCGCCATGGAAAAAGGCTTCTTCAAAGAAGAAGGAATCGAAGCGAGTCCACGGTGGTTTGAAGCGGCCCAGCCGATCGCCGTTGCTACCGCATCGGGAAGCGTGGACGTGGGCGCTACGGGAATTACCGCAAGTCTTTACAATATGATCGCCGGGGGCCAGAAGCTGCTCATCGTCGCGGATAAAGGAAGAGAGCAGAAAGGCTATTCCTCTTCCGCTTTACTGGTACACAAAGATTCTCCGGTAGCTTCCATCCAGGATTTGAAGGGCAAAAAGATCGGTATTACCCAAACCGGCTCTACGTTCCATTACATGGCCGGACGTCTGCTGGAAAAGTACGGCCTGACACTGGCCGACGTAGAACTCGTGCCGCTCGGCAAAGTGAGCGCGATGATGGAAACACTGAAGAGCAAACAGGTGGACGCGGTGCTCCTCAACGAGCCTAATATTACAGCCGTTGTGAAGGAAGGCTATGGGAAAGTCATTGCGCAGGTGGGCGACGAAATCGAATACCAGACGTCCGGTCTCTTCTTCTCGCAGAAATTCGCGGACAATCGTGACGCAGCCGTTCGCTTCATGAAGGCGTACGTCAAAGCGTCCCGCTACTACTACGATGCGGTGCTCGTGCAAAAGGACGGCAAACCTCAACCGGGCGCTAACTATGACGAAGTCATCAGCATCATTGCCAAATACACCGATCAGCCTGCCGACAACATCAAGCTCGGTCTGCCTTACATGGACCGTGACGGAAAGCTCTTGGCCGAAGACATCAAAACTCAGGTCGAGTGGTACTTGAAAACTAAAATGATCGAACAAGCGGTGGACTACAAAACCATCGTCAATACGGAATTGCTTGACGAAGCATTGAAAACCGTAGGAAAGTGAGGACAGCATGAGAGTCGTCGTCGACGGAGTCACCAAAACGTTTCGGGACAAAAAAGGGCGGGACGTCACCGCCCTCAGCCAGATCGACTTCGCCATCGACCGGGAGGAATTCGTCGTCCTGGTCGGCCCTAGCGGCTGCGGGAAGTCAACGTTGCTGAACATCGTGGGGGGACTGCTGTCCCCCACCGATGGAAGCGTTTATTTCGAAGGACTGTCCGCGGAGCAGAACGATCCGCGTCTTGGGATCGTGTTTCAGGAGATCGCCCTGTTCCCCTGGCGTACGGTGTTCGAGAATGTGGTGTACGGCCTGGAAGAAATGGGGCTGGGCAAAAGCGAGCTGAAGGAAAAGGGCCAGTACTACCTCGACATGGTAGGGCTGACCGGCTTCGAGCAGGCCTATCCTAAGCAGCTCTCCGGCGGTATGAGGCAGCGCGCAGGCATTGCGAGGGCGCTTGCCATCGAACCGGATCTGCTGCTCATGGACGAGCCGTTCTCCGCTTTGGATGCGCAGACCCGCACCCTGATGCAGGAGGAGCTGCTCACCATCTGGAACCGCACGAGACTGAGCACGCTGTACGTCACCCATAATATCCAGGAAGCCGTCTATCTGGCCGACCGCGTGATCGTGCTTTCCCGTCATCCCGGGCGAATCAAGGAAATCATTCGAATCGACATGCCGAAAACAGGCCGGGACAATGAGCAATACCGGATTCAATTCGACGATTACGTCAAACAAATTTGGAACCTGATCCGGCATGACGCCCAGGACGCGCTGAAGGAGGGTTAGTCAAGTGGGAGAAACGAGAAAACATATTAAAAACCGGGTGGCGTTTCTGGAGCAGAAGGTTCCCGGCTACGCCTCCGTGGCCGGGATTGCCGCGCTGCTCATAATTTGGGAAATTGTTTGCCGGTTGGAATGGGTCTCCCCTTTGTTCCTGCCTTCACCGACGGGAATCGTTGCGGCGGGCTGGGAACTGCTGACTCAAGGCGATTTGCTGCAAAACACGGGCGCCAGCCTGTACCGTATCGTGCTCGGCTACTTGCTTGGCGCGTCCATCGGCATTGTTATCGGACTGCTGCTCGGCTTTTCCCGCTGGGCGGAGGCGATGGGAACCCCCATCCTGTTCTCCCTGTATCCGATCCCGAAGATCGCCCTTCTGCCGCTGATCGTACTTTGGCTCGGCATCGGCGAGCTGCCGAAGGTGACCATTATCGCGCTCGGCGTCTTCTTCCCCGTCGTCATCAACACATTCTCGGGTGTGAAGAATGTCGATCCGATCCTGATTAAAGCGGCGGTCAGCTTCGGCTCCAACCATATGAACGTGATCCGCAAGGTCATTCTTCCCGGCGCGCTGCCGGTCATTTTTGCCGGGCTCAAGCTGGCGGCCGGCACGTCCCTGCTGCTGCTCGTCGCCGCGGAAATGATTGCGGCCAAGCAGGGCATCGGCTCGATGATCCTGCACTACGGCAACCTGATGATTACGACCAAGCTCATGGTCGGCGTCGTGGTGTTATCGCTGCTCGGCCTCCTGTTCAACCGCAGCCTGCAGTGGCTGGAGAACAAGCTGCTGCCTTGGAAGTAGCCTGCCGCAAAACTTGCGTGCGGCAAACAAAAGCCCGATGGAATGTACGTGACATTCCATCGGGCTTTTTGTACGGTCCGCTACGACTGAGCGGCTACCGCTTTCTTCAGAGCCATGATGTAACCGGCATGGGTCGCCTCGTGGCCGATACTGAACACCAGCACTTCATCCAGGCGGGTGAACTCCTTAAAAGCTACCGTAAGCTTGTCATTCAGCCGCCCTTGAAGGCGCTGACGGTGCCGTTCGGGCTGTTCCTCCAGAAGTTGGCGCAAGGCCGCAAGATCCGGCGGCGAGGTTTGCCAGTCGGCCGGCTTCGTGCCGTTGACGAACAAGCTCGTCAGCTCCTCCGGCAGCTCAAGCGGTTCTCCGAGCAAGCGGAAAGCGAGCCGTTCTTGGGTCGTCAGAATATGCCCCAAATGCCAGCGGATGTTGTTGTTGAATCCGTTCGGCACCACATCCGCCGTCTTTTCCGATAATTCGGCCACAACAGCCAGCGTGCGGCTCCGGTTAAGGGCAAGCTGACTGAAGACGATTGAATCCATGCGATCGATCCCTCCCAGGATGAAGATGAATGAAGCCCCGCGTGTAACTTCATTCCATTATACCAGATGAAACGATTATCCGGTAATAATAGTACGGTCAACAGCCGCTGGAGCTCATTTGCCAGCCGCATGCGGATTTGCGATAATGCGTATATGACAGAATGAACCGGAGGGTGAGTTTCGATGGAGAAGAAGAAGAAGGTCCTCGCTTTCATCGGGTCCTATGCGGACTCCGCTAATCCCGGGCTATACGCCTGCAGGTTCGATACAGATACCGGAAGTCTCGAGATCGTCGATCAAGCTTCCGGGCTGCAAAACCCGACTTTTCTGGATGTGGATCAAGACCGCTTGAAGCTGTACGCCATAACCGAGGGGACGGACGCTAAGGGCCAGCGCTGCGGGGCTGCCGCCGCTTATGATATCGACCCTTCCACCGGAACGTTGTCGTTGTTAAACAAGGAGCTGACGGTGCCGTCCCCGACTTGCCATATCACCTTGGATCATACCCGCCAGTGCATCATGGTGTCGAGCTATCACGGCGGCATGATCGGTCTGTCTCCGGTGAAGGAGGACGGACGGGTGGGGCCGACGGCTGACATCCATCAGCACAAAGGGGCAAGCATCCTGCCCGTACAGGACCGGCCGCGTGCGCACTCCGTCTTCGTTGACCGCTCCAACCGCTTTGCCGTCGCTTCCGACCTGGGCTTGGATCGCCTCATGATTTATAAGCTGGATGTCCCGGCCCGCCGGCTGATTCCTCACGGGGAAGTCCGGATTGCGCCCGGGTCAGGCCCGCGGCACTTTGCGTTTCATCCGCAATTGCCTTACGGATATGTAATCAATGAGCTCAACGCAACCATCACCGGATTCTCGTATGATCAGGAGCAAGGGGCGCTGCATGAAATCCAGACCGTCTCTACGCTGCCTGACGCTTACGAAGGAGACAATGCATGCGCCGATATCCACATTTCTCCCGACGGCAAATTCCTGTATGGCTCCAACCGCGGACATGACAGCATCGCGGTTTATGCGATCGATCCGTTCACGGGGAAGCTCGCTTTAGTTGAGCATGCCTCCACGCTCGGCGGACATCCGCGCAACTTCGCGCTTTCGCCGGACGGACGGTTCTTGCTGGCGGCCAACCGGGATTCCAACAACATCGTAACGTTTAACCGGGATGCGGAAACAGGGAAGCTTCTCCCTGCCGGGCCTGTTCTGGAAGTGTCCAAGCCGGTCTGCATCAAGTTTGCTGCATGGGATTGAGACCTGTGCACGACAGGTTATCCAAGCCCTTCGCTCCTGCGGAGGGCTGTTTCTTCTTTCGGTGGTCCCGCCCCCTATAATGGGTGCGCCGGCTTCAGTAGGCTTCTTTATTTTTGGTAATCGGGTTTGACGAAGCCTTGAAACTTGGTTTCCGTCACCTGTTTAAATTCTGCCGATTTGTAGGCTTCCAGGATGTCCTTAACAAACGTTTTATCCTTGTCGGCGGCTTTGATTGCTATGAGGTTCATGTATTGATCCGGCGTTTTCTCCAAACCCAGCGCCTCGGTTAAAGATAGTCCGGAAGCTAAAGCAAAATTTCCGTTAATAAACGAATAGTCGGCATCATCCAACGACCGCGGCAGCTGGGCGGCTTCAATCGGCAGAAGCTTAATTTTCTTTATGTACTCGGCAACGTCTTTTTCGGAAACCTTGATCGGATCGTAACCATCCTTCAGCTTGATCCACCCGAATTGCTCCATCATCACTAACGCCCGCGCCTGGTTGGCCGGATCGTTCGGCAGCGCAACCTTCGAATTCTCAGTGACTTCGTCTAACGATTTATGCTTCCTGGAATAAATGCCGATAGGCGCAGTGGGCACTTTGTCCAAGTCGATCAAATCCAGCTTCCGGTCGGTAGCAAAATTTTTCAAATAGATGATATGCTGGAACACATTAGCGTCCAAGGAGCCGTCAGCTAAGGACAAATTAGGCTGAATATAGTCGTTGAACTCGACGATTTTCACTTTGTAGCCTTTCTTTTCAAGAATGGGCTGGATGCCTAGTTTAATTTGATCGCTGTAGGGACCGGCAGTCGCTCCAAAGGTGATTTCTTTCTTTTCATCTGAAGGTTTGCTTGGGCTTGATGGTTGGCTGCTGCCGCCCGTCTTCGAATCGGCCGATGGTTCCGGCGCCTTCTCTTGACCGCATGCGGCCAGCATCAGGGTGAATAATATAAGGGTTATGAGCAAGGACAAAGTTTTTTTCATAGACATGCTCTCCTATCTTTTATCTAATCGTTTGACCAGCGTATTTCCCGTAAATTGAATGATATGAACGAACACAATCAATAAAATGACTGTAAAAATCATGACGTCCGTCTGAAACCGGTAGTAACCGAACCGGATCGCCAGGTCGCCTATGCCGCCGCCGCCTACAATGCCCGCCATCGCCGTGTAGGACAAAAGACTTATTGTCGTAATCGTAATTCCCGACAGGATTCCCGAACGGGCTTCGGCCAGCACGACCTTCCACGTAATCTGAAGGGGCGTCGCGCCCATGCCCAGCGCCGCTTCAATAATTCCTTTAGGGATTTCGCGCAGCGATTGCTCCACCAATCTGGACAGATAGGCAATTGAGACGATGGATAAAGGAACGGTTGCCGCTACCGGGCCAATCGTCGTTCCGACAATCGTTCTTGTAATCGGAATAAGAGCTACAAGCAAAATGATGAACGGCAGCGATCGGATCGTATTCACCACATAATTCGTGATTCGAAACAGCGCCGGCCGCTCATAAATTTGTCCGCTGCCGGTAAAATACAGAAAAACACCAATAGGTATGCCGATCAGAACGGCAGCACTTACAGAAATGAGCAGCATAAGCCCGGTTTCTGCGATGGCATGCCCGATTTCCGGTGCTAAGGAGAACAGATTGTCAAACATACGCACCGACTCCTTTCAACACTTCAGGACGGCTTCCAAGCAGCAGCCTGGCGATTTCCGTCTTTGGTTGCTGGTCCCTTCTTCCCAAATCCAGCGTTTCGATAAGGCTTCCCTTCTCCACGACAGCGATTTTTCCGCAAACCTGCTTGACCACCTCCATGTCATGGGAGACCAGCACGATCGTCATGCCGAAACGCTTATTAATGTCGCGAATAAATTCGAGGATGCTGCCGGTCGTTTGAGGATCGAGCGCTGAAGTCGGTTCGTCGCATAATAAAACCTTGGGCTCGGTAGCCAATGCCCGCGCGATAGCCACCCTCTGCTTTTGTCCACCGCTTAGCTGAGCCGGATAGGAGGAGGCTTTATCTTCAAGCCCGACGATCTCCAGGCATTCCTTTACCCGCTTTTCGCGGTCCTTTTTGGACATGCCGGAAATTTCCAGGGGGAACGCAATATTGTCCGCTGCTGTCCGGTTTTGAAGCAAATAAAAATGCTGAAAGATCATCCCGATCCATCTTCTTGCCACGCGAAGCTCCTTCGGCGTACATTGCGACAGATTCTGGCCGTTTACAATGACCGACCCGGTAGACGGCTTCTCAAGCAAATTCATCATCCGCAAAATCGTCGATTTCCCGGCGCCGCTTTGCCCGATAATTCCGAATATTTCCCCCTCCCCCACCTCCAGAGACACGGGAACGAGAGCTGAGAAATCGCCATCTTTCGTTCGATACGTTTTACTGACCTCTTTTAATGTAATCATCGGGCATCCATCCCTTGTTTGATAAATGACGTAAGCGGCAATACGTAATCATGAAAACGAACAACTTCTTCCAGCGGAAACCGAAATGCGCTCAGCAGCATGTGAACGCCCGCGCTCTCAAGCTCCCTGATCTTTTGCGCGATCTGGCTGTAGGAGCCGACCAGCCCCGTGCGGAAGCCTTCGTTATTGGCGACAAAGTCGCTGACCGTCGAGGCATTGCCCCACATTCCTTTGGCGCCCTTCGCCTTTTCCTGAAAACCCCGAACAGCGGCATGATCGGCTTGCTCGAGGATCAACCGGTATTCTTCCTGCGCCTCCTGTTCCGTTGCTCTTGCGATGACGAACGCATTGACGGCAAATCGGACCGTTCTGCCGTAGGAGGAGGCGATTTCCCGAACCTCTCTAATCTGCTCCTTGATTTCATCCAGCGGCGCACCGTTAATGAAATACCAATCGGATAACCGGCCGGCCATACTGCGGGCCGCTGGGGAGTTGCCTCCCTGAAATATGGCGGGGTAGGGTTGTTGATAGGGGGCAGGCCGGAGTCTTCCTTCCTTGATTTTGTAATAACGGCCGTCGAAGGTAAACGCTTCTTGCTGCCAAAGCCCCTTCAAAATTTCAATATACTCTTCCGAGCGTGAATAGCGCTCCTCATGCGCAATCCAAGGTACGCCGAACATCTCCTGCTCTTCCTGAAACCAGCCGGTTACCAGGTTTACATGCCATCGGCCCGAGCTGATATGGTCAATGGTCGCCCCCATCTTGGCCAAGGTTACCGGCGGAATAAACCCCGGCAGCACGGCGCTGATGAACCGAATTTGGGTGGTAGCGGCGGCCAACGCCGCAGCCAGCGTGACCGGGTCGAGTTGACCGTTGGTAGAATCTCCCCCGCCTATACCGCCAATATAACGAACGGGCAGCAAAATTGCATGGTAGCCGAGACGGTCGGCAAGCTGTGCGAGCTTCAGGTTATAAGCGAAGCTTGCTTCCTTATCCTGCTCGATTCCGGAACGGAGAAATCCGCCGGCAATATTCGAGCCCCAGACAGAAAACTGCATACTCATCTTGCGCTCACCTCATTCAGGGGTTGGCCGATCAGCTTCCAAACCGGGTCCGTGAGCCTTGTCTGGTCATACCCCAAATACTGCGCCGCATAAGCCCGCACCGGATCGCCGGAGTAAAAAATCTCATAAAGCTCGTGGCGGGAGCCTAGAGGACTCGCGATCAAATCCCATGCCAGCTTGAACAGCCTCACGCGTTCTTTCGCAGGGATGGACGCTCCGCGGTAATATTTTTGCAGCAGCGGACCTAGCGGACCGTCCAGCTCCGCAAGCGTGGAAGGCGTTTGCATCAAGCCGCCGGCACATATATGCTGCAAAATACCGATCGCCCGCGGATAGTAACGGCTGCCCAAATTGCGGGCGGTCGTTAGAGGCTCGATGGCCGGAAGCCATACTCCGGTATCAGCGTCCGGCTTCGCCAGTTCTTCGGAGACGGCAAGAAGCGACTTGATCGTGCTCAGCTGCACCAGCAGCTCGCCCAGCTTTTCCTGAACATGCAGATGATGCGTGACCCCGATGGTTGTTGCGACTTCATGGCCGACCGCCGTTACAAATTCCAGCTTGCTGATCAACCGGACTACCGTTTGATGCTGGCTTAAGGCGACTACGGCCGGATCCATCCTCATCTTCCAGATCGCTTCAGGATCGTTCTTGATAAAGACCCGTTCCCAAGGAACAAACACATCATCGAAAATAAGGACAGCATCCATCTCGTCATACCTGGAGCTGAGCGGGTGTTCTTCCGGTTGTTCCGAAGCGAACGGCTCCCGGCATACGAGATGAAGTCCGGGAGCGCCGGCCGAAACGGCAAACATGGACGAGTAGAGCAAGTCTTCGGACGATCTTCGATGGAACGGGTAAATGAAAATTTCATCCACATAGGGGGCGGCTGTGGCCACCATCTTGGCGCCTCTGACCCAGATGCCGTCGCTCGTCTCTTTCACGATCCGCAAGTAGGCGTCCGGGTCGGGGGAATCGGAAGGTCCCTTGGAACGGTCTATTTGCGGATCGTGAAATGCTGTGGTGGACATCCAGTCCAAGTCTCTGCTCTGTTCAAAGTAACGGGTGATTTTATCTGCAAAATGGTCCGAAGCCCCTCCCAGCCGGTTTCGGCTTGCATACCATCCGGTCAGCAGAGACCGGGAATATTCAGATATCCGGCTCATCATCCCGAAGGTCGCGTCCGACCATATCCGAAAAGCCTCATGGCGGTGCAGAATATCTTCCTTGCCGTAGGGAACGAGAAAGGCCGCGTTCACCCGTTTGCCGGTAGCCGGGCTGGTAAAGGTCAAAGCATCCCGGGTTTCCGGCTGCTCCTGCAGATCGATCAGGGAAGCGACGGTGTCCACCGTTCCCTTAAAAGCGGGATGATTCGGAACATCCGCAACATCCCTGCCATTCACCCACACCTTTCTTCCGTCATAAAGTCGTGCGCGATAGCTGCTGCCCGGCGATTGTCGATTCATCGGATTCCGCCTCCTTTCCATAATGAGTTTGCCGGAATGTCCGCATCCGACTCTCCAACTCGGATTTATCGGCGTTTACATATTGATTGGCATAAGTGCGTACCGGATCGCCCGCATAGAACCGTTCGTACAGTTCATGACGGGAGCCGAGCGGACTCCCGACCAAATCCCACGCCAGCTTGAACAAGCGCACTTTATGATCCGCATCAAGCTGTTTGCCCGCATAGTAAGTCTTCATCATGTCTCCGAGCGGTCCGTTCAGATCCTCCAGCTTGGACGGAACCTGCATGAAGCCGCCCGCCCCGATCAATTGCAGAATATCCAAAGCCCGGGGATAATACCAAGCGCCCAAATTTCTGGCTGTTTCAATCGGCCCCAGCGAAGGAAGCTCAATTCCTGCATCGGTGCGGCTGCTTTGAATTTCGGAAGCGAGCAGGAGCCCCTTGATGCTTTCCACCTGAATAACCAGCTCTCCCAGCTTTTCCTGAACATGCTGGTAGCTGTCGGCTCCGATCGATTGGGCGACTGCAACCGACACCCCTGCGACAAACTCCAGCTTCGCCAGCAGCCTAACGACGGTTTGATGGAACGCGAGCGCCCCGGCGGTCCGGTTCATGCGCAGCTTCCAGACTCCGTCGATGTCTCCCTTCAGAAAAACGCGCTCCCAAGGAACCAGCACATCGTCAAAAAACAAAACGGCGTCCATCTCATCATATTTTTCACTTAGCGGATGATCGCCGCCGCTAAGGGAGGCGAAGGATTCTCTGCATATGATGTGCAAACCGGGGAGATTAGCGGGAACAATCAGGAAATGGGCGTATTCCCGCTCGGTTTCTTTTAGCCGATAGTACGGATAAACGAGAAAATCATGGGAGTAGGGGCCGGCTGTTGCAATCATCTTGGCTCCCCGGACGACCACCCCTTCCTCCGTTTCTTTGACAATACGCAGCACGGAATCGGGATTCCGGTGCTCGCCCGCGCTTTTGGTCCGGTCGATCTGCGGGTCGAGCAGCGCAGTCGTCAGAAATAAATCCTGATCCCTCGCCTGTTCGTAATACCGCGATATTTTATCGGCGAAATGCGGATCCAGCGAAGTGAACTCGTGCCGCGCCGCATACCAGCCCGTCACCAATGAACGGGCAAATTCGGACAAGCGGCTCATCACGCCGTGGGTCTCGGTCGCCCAGTAGGAAAACGCGGTACGCCGCCTTTTCAAATCCTCCCGGTTTGCAGGCACCAAAAATGCATGATGAGCATAAGTACCGGTTTCGGCATTTCGGAACCCGATTTGCGCTTGAATTTTCTTGTCGTCCAACGTGTCAAACAAATGCTTGATCGTCGTTAACGTGCCCTGGAACGACGGGTGTGCCGTCACATCGTCCAGACGCTGCCCGTCTATCCAAACGTTTCGTTCATCTCTAAGGCTTTGAATAAAGCGTTCGCCTCGTGTCAGTGTCACACCGGACTCCCCTTTCATTATGCCAAACTGACGTTGCCCACTCGTTGATTTCTGAATTGCGGCAGCAATAATTGCCCGACCCGTTCGGCTTCTTCCAAATGGGGGAACCCGGAAAGTATAAAATGCGTGACGCCGATGTCGATATACTCCTGCAAGCCTTCCCTGACCTGTTCAGGATTTCCCACGACGGCCGTACCCGCCCCTTTGCGAACGCGGCCGATGCCTGCCCATTTGTGCTTGCCGAACCGGTAATCCCCTTGCAGCAGCCGGTTCATTCTCTGCTGGGCCACCGAATCGGCCTCCCGGTAATACTCGCTCATTCTTAGCTCGACCGACGGGTCAATGTCGGAAACGAGCTTGTCGGCGGCTTCCCACGCTTCCTTCTCTGTGTCCCGGACAATAACATGAATGCGGATGCCAAACTCCAGCGTTCTTCCATACTTGCCGGCCCTTGAACGGACATCCTCGATTTGTTCGGCCACCTCCCGGGCATCTTCCCCCCACTGCAAGTAGACGTCGCCGTATCGGGCGGCCGCCTCCTTGCCCGCATCCGAAGACCCGCCAAAATAGGCAGGTATTTTGGATTGAATATTGCGGGGGACGAGCTGAGCATCCTTTAAGGAGAAATAAGGCCCCTCATAATCCGTCTTCTCTTCTTCCCAGAGCTTCCACAACACCTCCATAAAATCTTCCGTTCGTTCATATCTCTTATCATGGGGAAGGAAATCGCCGTCCTGCCCGAGCTCGCTGGGCGAGCCTCCGGTGACAATATTAATGTCAATTCTTCCGCCGCTGAACCGGTCCAGCGTTGCAGCCATTTTGGCGGAAAGCGAAGGCGCGATAAAACCCGGACGGATCGCGATTAACGGACGGATGGTAGAGGTATGATGAACGACAGCCGACCCGACCATCCAGGAATCCAGGAATGGAGTTCCTACAGGAATTAAAATCCCGTCAAACCCGGCTCTTTCCGAAGCCCTCGCCACTTCGACGATATAATTCAGGTTCGGTTCCCTCTCCGGTTTCTTCAATCCGATCCGTTCTCCGTCTCCGTTGGTCGGTGTAAACCAGGAGAAATGCAGCTTCATATAATCCCCCTCCGAGAATAAAAATGGTCCGGCACCGCAGCTTGCAAACCGAGTAAGCTGTCTGCCAAATAGCTAAAAAGACACAATACGCCAACGGCCATATTGTGTCTCCAGTGATCCGGTAGACAAATTTTAGCTATATTTCATCATTATTCCTATAATTATACTTTGGATTTTGTAAATTTCAAGCATTTTTTATCATTGCTGTAAACGACAAATAACCCGTACCGGCTTGCGCCAGTATCGGGTTACTTTCGTTGCTGATTTAATTACCGTATCAAACCATGATTTTGCAAATATCATTGGTGAATTCTACGGGATCCTGAATCGGCAAGCCTTCGATCAGAAGTGCCTGATTGTATAACAGGTTGGTGTATAGATTCAGTTTCTCTTTATCTTGTTCATATGCGGCTTTTAAGGATTGAAATACCTCGTGATTGACGTTAATTTCCAAGACCTTGTCCGCTTTTACATCTTGGGCGTTAGGCATCGCCTTCAATATCTTTTCCATTTCTATCGTTAGCTCACCCTCCGTAGACAGGCATACCGGATGAGTTTTCAGTCTCTTAGACGCTTTGACATGCTTCACTTTGTCCTTCAGAATATCTTTCATATGTGCAAAGAGGTCCTTGTTATCGTTCTCTTCTGCATCGGCTTGATTTTCATTAGCATCGGATTCAATGCCTAAGTCACCGCTCGATACCGACCTGAATTGTTTATCTTTATAGGTCATGATCATTTTGATGGCGAACTCATCGATATCATCGGTAAAGTACAGGATTTCATAGCCCTTATCGGCTACCAGCTCGGTTTGCGGGAGCTTCTCAATTCTTTCAAGCGATTCGCCGGAAGCATAGTAGATGTACTTTTGATCCTCAGGCATTCTCGATACGTATTCATCCAGGGTGACCAGCTTCTTCTCCTTGGAGGAGTAGAACATCAAGAGGTCCTGCAGCACTTCTTTATTTGCTCCGTAATCGCTGTATACCCCATATTTCAATTGTCTGCCAAACGATTTATAAAATTGCTCGTATTTCTCTCTTTCATCGTTCAACAAGCTTTGCAGTTGACTTTTGATTTTGTTCTTAATGTTCTTGGCGATCAGACTTAATTGTCTGTCATGCTGCAGCATCTCCCTCGAAATGTTCAGCGATAAATCTTCGGAATCTACCATCCCTTTGACAAAGCTGAAATAGTCAGGAAGCAAATCGGAGCATTTATTCATGATCAGCACGCCGTTGGAATAAAGCTCTAGCCCCTTCTCATATTCCTTCGTGTAATAGTCGAACGGCGGATTCTCCGGGATATAGAGGATGGCCTGGTAGACCACAGCACCGTCGGCACTAATATGGATATGCTTAAGCGGCTTATCGAAACCATACCGTTTTTCCGTATAAAAATTGTCATAATCTGCAGCTGTAAGCTCGTTCTTATTTTTTCTCCAAATCGGGACCATACTATTCACGGTTTGTTCTTCGTAATAATCCTCGAATTCATTTTCGCTGCCTTCTTTAGGTCTCCGGCCTTTCAGATCCATCTTGATGGGGTATCTGATGAAATCAGAGTATTTTTTGATAATCGCTTTGAGCCGGTACTCTTCCAGATACTCATCATATTGATCCTCTTCGGTATTCTCTTTAATTTTCAAAATAATTTCCGTACCTACCGCGTCTTTCTCGCACGGCACAATGGTATATCCGTCCGCACCCCTGGATTCCCACTTGAAAGCCTCATCGCTGCCCAGAGCTTTGCTGATGACCGTAACGACATCGGCCACCATAAAAGCCGAATAAAATCCAACCCCAAACTGACCGATGATATTGTGCCCGTCTTTCAATTCGTTTTCTTTCTTGAATGCCAGTGAGCCGCTCTTGGCAATAACCCCCAGGTTATTCTCAAGCTCCTCCTGCGTCATACCAATCCCCGTATCGGAGATGGTTAATGTTCGGTTTGCCTTATCCGCCGTTACTTTGATGTAGTAATCTTCTTTGTTAAATACCAATTGATCATCGGTTAATGCTTTGTAGTATATTTTGTCAATGGCGTCACTGGCATTCGAAATGAGCTCTCTCAAAAATATTTCTCTCTGTGTATAGATGGAATTAATCATCATTTCCAGTAATCGTTTCGATTCTGCTTTAAACTGTTTTTTGGCCACGATCAGGTCCCCTTTCCCTATATAAATCATGAAATACTTAACACGGCTAAGGATTAGCACTCCAATCATCAGAGTGCTAATCCTTATTTTTATATAACACATACGAATTTTGGGTGTCAATATGTTGCTGCATGAAGATGGGCCAAAGTTCTTCGAAGCGGTGTTTACCGGGTTATCCATATATTTGTGATTGAACCATTGACACTGCCGCATGATCCGGGCGAACATTCTCTCGGGCTCGATCTATTATGCGCTGAACAAGATGGAGGAGGAAGGCCTTATTGCAGCTGAGGCGGAAGAGCGTACAGGTGCGCGGCTTCGCAAAATTTACGCGATCACGGATGCTGGAAGAGTCCATTTCAATGAACTGCTGCTTCATTCACTGAGCACCCCTCCTCATTCGGCAAAATCCGACTTTACTTTGGGATTAGCATGGATCCATATGCTCCCTAAGGATGATGCGCTTGCCGTGCTTCGCCATAATTTATCGCAGCTGGAACAGCAGAAGCAGCTTTGGGAATTAGGGAAACGGATCAAGGGAGAGCACGGACTTTCATCCTTTGTGGAAGCCGGCTTTGATAATGCCATTGAACTGATGGAAGCGGATATCCGCTATATAACAAGGCTCATCGCCTTGCTGCAATTGTGATTTTTTTCCATCCCTTTACCGTTATCTAATCTCTTGAAGTCTGCGTATTGCAGGCAATGGATTATTGCAAGTCAGAAGCGTGACCCCGCAATCGAGCGCATATGCCACCTGCTCCTCCGTATCGGGGCAATAGCACCAGGGAAGAAGCCCCTTTTCTTGAAAAGCCTTCACTCTCTCGGCGGTCAACAAGCGCATCGGGAAGGCAATCGCCCACATTTTCGAATAAGTCCCCTGTTCGCCCGGGTCGAAATTGTACATCTCGTCCGCCATGAAGCCTTGTGTCTTCACGTTGTACGTATCATGAAGATAAGCAATGACGGCTGCGTCGAAGCAGGTGAATACACAGCGGGGTAAGTACCCGCGTTCCTTCAGCATCCCCATGGCTTGATCCACCACTTGTTTGGCATGAGGGCTTGACTTCACCTCCACGTTCAGCAGCAGCTCCGGATAAGGTTCGATCAAATCGCATAGTTCCTCGAAGCTTGGTATTTTCAGGCCCTCGAACACTTTGCCGAACCATCCGCCGGCGTCCAATTGTCTCAGCTCCGCCCAGGTGTAATCGCCGACCGGACCCGAGCCGTTTGTCGTACGATCCACGGTCTCATCATGAATCACAACGACAACGTTGTCCTTCGTCAGGCGCAAATCGAATTCCAGCATACCGACGCCCGCCTCCAGAGCTTTCTGAAAGGCCAGCGAATGGATCCATGGAAGTGAGACATCGTTGAATCCATCGATGAACTGGAAGCATTCTATACCCATATTTTTAACGGCAATCCGCCATCGTCTGCACGGTTACTAGAAGGAATGGATCGTTATCGGAGCATCGGCATCAACGACCCTCTAGGGAGCGTTACGCTGAGGCAGGCATCTGCGTTGGAGCGCCGTTTGGCTCATCTTGGCATTCAAACCTTCGTCGCCTGCAAGCATACGGAGCCTCTAGTAGAAGAGGCGGTAAGCCAAATCGTGAAGATGAATGCGGAGCGGTTATATGCCTTATCGCTTGCCCCTCTTTATACAAGGACGGGAACCGGCGCGCGGCTTGTCGTCTAGGGCTTGATTATGTGCGCACGGAGTTCTTGAACGATTCCGATGAGTTCATGGAAGCGGCGGCAAACTGGATTGAACAGCGCGTTGAAACATAAATAGGGGCTGTTCCCAAAGCCAGGAATATGGCTTGGGACAACCCCGCGTCTGTAATCAATAACCGATTACGGCTGCCCGGCTACATTTCTATTCGGTTCCGCTTGTACCTTTGGTTTGGCTGTCAGCAGCTCGCTGCCTTTCGCCGAGACGTAGCCTAGAAGGGCGCCAACGATTAACCCAACGGCACTGCCCGTAAAATTTAATCCGGTTCCGAAGTAGGTGGCCGTTCCAAGAAATACGCCCGGGACGTACGATAAAATAGCGGCCTTCGATACCAGACACATGACGCCGGCAACGATGCCTAACGCCACACCTAAGGCGACGGTTGATTCCAAACCTGCGGAAGAAGTGATGACATTCGAAAACTGGATGATCAGGAACCCCCAAACGACACCGCTAAAGTTCGTAATCAACGTCGTTTGCAATCCTTTCCCTCCGCCGCCTGCGGCAAAAAAGCATGCCCATGATACGAAGGCCGCAAACGTAACCCATCCCCACATGATGCTCAAGGAAGTCCACACGCCTGCCAAAACTGCGACCACGACCGCTAATGCGATCCGTGCCGGCATATCATCACCCCATCATCATTCATAATGATGAATCAATTAAGACTTACGCAATTTTATTAGCGCTCGCGATCATCTTCGCCAGTTCACAATGGCGCAGCTTTTCCTTCTGGCTCTCGATGTCGATGTTGTACAATCTGGCCGCATTTTCCCCGAGGATTTTCTTCTTCACCTTCAGATCGAGCGTCGCACCGGTTTCTTTCTGAATATCTTCCGGCAGCTCCATGGCGATGAACTTCTCGATCAGCCAGCCCGGCTCCCATATCGCATAGTCGCTTCCGAACAGAATCCGGTCTTCGCCGATCCAGTACAGCAGCTCGCTGATGATTTCCGCGAAATAGCGGGGACGCGTATGGATGAACGGGAGCGCAACCGCCAAGGCCCCGTACACGTTCTTCTCTTGCGTCGCGATCCAGCAGAAATCCTCCAACCGGGGAAGTCCGACGTGCTCCACGATAAAGTTCAAATCCCGGAAAGCGCTTGCAACATCGTCGACATCGGCGACGTCGAACGCATCCCGGTTCAGCGGGGTGATCGTCGGCCCCTTATGCACGTGGATGTTCTTGATCCCAAGCTGGACGCACTTCTCGAGGTAGCGATAAGACCAGTCGTCGGATAATTTATACCCTTTCGAATCCTTGTACCAGTCGGCCGTATACAGCTTGATGCCGGACCACTTGTATTTCTCGTAATCCTTCTCAAGCTGCTCCAGGCCTCGCTCTCCATGGCGCGGATCGAACGTTCCGTTACAGATGAACCGCCCCGGATATTGCTGCGCAAGCGCCTCGTTGGCATCGAAGTCGCCGAAGCCGTTCTTGTAGAACTCTTTTAAATACACCGGCTGGAAGATCGCCATGTCGCTGTACCCTTTGACAAACACATCTTCGATCAACGTGCCTGCCTCATATTTCAGAAATTTGTCCTTCGGCCAGAGATGCTCTTTCGGGCTCAGGTTTTTGTGATAATCGTAAAAACAGCTGATGAACTGATCCCCTTGAACGTTCAATTGGTTCTCCTGGCTGCCGTCCCATAATGCAATGTGCGCGTCGATGATGAAAATTTCTTCTCCGTTCGGTAAGCGATACATAGCCATTCCTCCTTGAAAGGTGTTAGCAAAAGGAAACGCTTACAATAGAACAAAGGCGGAAGTTCTCTTTCGTCCCTTCCACCCTGAAACGCATGAATCGCATGATGTTCGTTCCCAATGCTTACTTACAAGTATAGTTATGGCCATAACCGAATGAAATGTGCATTTATCTAAAAAACAATGCCGAACATTGGATAATTTCTGTAGAAAGAACCATCAGGAAACGCTTGAATTGTCCACCGCTTCGAGCAGCAGGTCGGCCAGATGCACGGCTCTCATTCTCTCCTCCGCTCCCTCGCGAATAATGCCGAGTTTCATCTGCAACAGACAGCCCGGGTTGGCCGTTACGATCGTTTGCGCACGTGCTTTGTTGACCTTTTCCATCTTATAGTCCAGGATTTGCATCGACATTTCTTTCTCCGTTATGTTATAGACCCCGGCCGATCCGCAGCAATGATCCGCCTCTTCCATCTCCTGATAGTGAACGCCTTTAATGGAAGCCAGTAATGTCCGTGGCGCACTGGCTGTGCCCATGACATTCCGCAGATGGCAGGAGTCCTGATACGTAATGACTTGCTCCGGCAGCGAAAGTCCTCTTTCGGCAAATTGAAGCTCAACAAGAATCTCGGAAAAATCCCTCACTTTGCGGGCAAATGCTTCGGCTCGATCTCTCCACTGCTCTTCATCCTTCAACAAGTGGTCATATTCAACCAATAAGGCGCCGCACCCGCCCGCATTCAACACGATATAATCGACATCCAGCGATTCGAAGGCCACGATGTTGGCCTTGGCTAACTGCTTGGCCATATCTTTCTCTCCGCCGTGTGCGTGCAAGGCGCCGCAGCAGCCTTGGCCGGGAGGAATCACGATATCGCAGCCTGCCTTCTGAAGCAGCTTCATCGTGGCATCGTTCGTCTCCATAAACATCGTATCCATCAGACAACCGGAGAAGAAAGCGACCTTCTTCCTTGCTTGTCCTTCGGCAGGGATATGGGTAGGACGGTTGCTCAACGCGCTGACGCTGGCAATCGGCGGTAGCGTTCGTTCAAGCTCCGCGATATTCCCAGGCATTATTCGTAACAATTTGCTTTTTTGAACGACGCGCTGCAGGCCGCTCTTTTGATAAAACCTAAGAAAATAATGCAGGCGTTTGAGCCGGTCTTTGCGCGGGAACAATTGTTTAAACACAAGCCCCCGTATCACCTTCACGTGCATGCTATGCTTTTTCTTTTGTTGAATCACGTCCCGGGCTTCCTCAAGCAGATGACCGTATTTCACGCCGGACGGACAAACCGGCTCGCAAGCCCGGCAGCCGAGGCAGAGGTTCAGCTGCTTCTCCACATCATCGTCCGGTTCAATGACCCCGTCGACAACCCCCTTCATTAGCGCGATCCGGCCGCGCGGAGACGCCGCTTCATATTGATCGGTTTGGCCATAGGTCGGACACGTCGGCAGGCAGAAGCCGCATCTCATACAATTCATTAGCTCGTCGTAATCCAGCCGTTCTTTAAAGCCCTGTCGAATCTCACTCTGCACCTGCTGATTCATCCGTTAATCACCACTCTTTTGCGGGCATCTCTTGCGAACATTTTTCCGGGATTCATGATTCCGTTCGGATCAAAAGCTTGTTTGATCGCCTTCATCGCTGCTACGCCTTCCTCTCCAACCTTTAACGATAAATAAGGCAGCTTCATCTCGCCAACCCCGTGCTCTCCGGTAATGGTACCCCCCAGCTCGATCGCTTTCCGGAAAATTTCATCGAACGCTTGTTCGACCAGGTGCATCTCTTCCTTGTTTCTGCCATCCGTCAGGCAGGTGGGGTGCAAGTTTCCGTCACCGGCATGACCGAATGTACAGATCGTTACCTGATACTTTTCTGCAATCTGATTAATGGCACGCACCATTTCGCTAATTTTCGATCGAGGGACCGTCGCATCCTCCAGAATCGTCGTAGGCCTCAGCCGCGCAAGCGCGGATAACGCCGCCCGCCTTGCCGTACTTAATGCCTCGGCTTCCGCCTTCGACTGGGCGATCTTCACGGATCTCGCATGTCCGTCCTTGCAAATTTGAGCGATTCGTTCCATGTCCCTTTCCACGACTTCAGGCGGTCCGTCCTGCTCAATGAGCAGCACCGCATTCACATCGGTCGGTAAACCGACCTTGGCGAAATCCTCGACGACTTTACACGTAGGCTGATCAAGAAATTCGAGCGTGGCCGGGATAATCCGGTTTGAAATAATCGCCGACACCGTACTGGCCGCTGCGTCGAGATCTTCAAAAAGCGCCAGCATCGTTTTTTTCGTTTCCGGAATGGGAATGAGCTTTAGCGTCGCTTCCGTTACGACGCCTAGCGTCCCCTCGGAGCCGACAAACAGCTTCGTTAGATCATATCCTGCCACATCCTTGGGTGATTTCCCGCCCGTTCGCATACAATCCCCGTTCGGCAGAACGATTTCCAGCCCAAGGACATAGTCCTTCGTGACGCCGTATTTTAAACCTCGAAGCCCTCCCGAGCATTCATTAATGTTGCCGCCGATGGTTGAGATTTTCATCGAGCTTGGGTCCGGGGGATAAAATAAGCCCCTTGCCTCCACGGCTTCGATTAATTTCTTCGTAATGACGCCCGGTTGAACCGTAACGGTCAAATTCTCTTCGTCAATCTCCAAAATTCGATTCATATGATTGAACACAAGGACAATGCCGCCTTGGGTTGGACATGTACCGGCACTTAAATTGGTGCCGGAGCCTCTTGGAACAATCGGAATTGTATGCTGATTGCATATTTTTAATACCGCCTGGATTTGTTCCCTGTTCTTAGGCATGATGACGGCGTCAGGGAGCGCCTGGTAGTTCGGCGTCGCATCATACGAATAAGATAGTTTCGCTTCATTCGAGTCATGATACTGGGCGCTTCCGACAATTTCTATAAGCTGACTTCTGATCGCTTCCGTAATCACGAGAAGTCCCCCTTTCGTTATCACCATTATAGAAATTGCCCGTTGAAATAACTATGTGCGAATATACAAAGATTTTCAATTCGGATCCTGATTTATTGAATGATTATCCAATTTTAATAAAGAAAGTGCGATTAAAAATAACGTAATGCCTTCCGGACATTTGGGATTAATGCCCGTAAGCTCTTTGATCTGGTTTAGGCGGTAGTGAAGCGTATTGATGTGAATATGAAGCGCATCGGCGCTATCTTTAATGGACAATTGATGCTTATAATAAATATGGATCGTCTCAAGAAGCTCTTGATCCGATTGAATTTCCGATAAAATCCGGTCGATAAACTCTTGCCTCGTTTTTGCGCTGATCTCCTCTAACACGATATCGAGCAATAAATTTTCATAATAAACGATTTCAAGATGCTTTTGAGCCACCTTCAACGCTTTCTTCGCTTCGTTGTACGTATGATTCATTTTGAAAGGCTCGAAGGTCTTGCCCACGCCGACGGCTAAATTAATGCCGTAATGCTTTTTAAAATATTGATGCCATTTTGCCAATTCCCGGGAAAGCTTTGTTGGCGAATTATTATTTTTGGCATTTTTGATCAGAATGAATTGGCCGTTGCCCCAGCGAATGAAAAAATCGGTCGGATCGCGTTCAAAACTTCTTTGAAAAAAGTCGGTCATCAGCGACTGCGCTTCTCGCAGCACCTCGTCGCGGTGATGGACATCCACTTGGAAAAGGACGCAAATATACGGAATCTCAACGGAAACCCCCAGGATTTGGCCTCGGTCGATAAACTCCTGATCCACGTCCTGGATATGAATCCACTCGTAAAAAAAGGCTTCAAGCCCCCTTGTTTCCCACTCCTCCTTCTCTTTCTGCTGGGCCTCTCTAATAATGAGCTCGGTCATTCTCCGAAGCAGCTCCGCGTAAGGCTCAACAACAGAAGGAGTACCTGTGATGCCAATGACGCCTATCACCTTTTTGTTGTAATAAATCGGCAAATTGATTCCCGGCTTCACCCCTTTTAACCGCTTCGCATCCTCATCGGAAATGTACAGCTTATGACCCGACTTCATGACAATCGTCGCACCTTCATGAAAAGAGCCAATTCGGTTTTTGTCCGTTGATGCGATAATGATCCCCTGACCGCCTACAACAATCAGCTGCTCGGTCATGACCGATTCCACTTCATGGATAATCTTCTTGGCTAATTCCGGTAATAATTGCAGACGAATCACCCAACCTTCTCAAAAGTGATAAATGGGAAAAACCAGCGCACTCCGGTGTCAAGCCAGAGTGCACTGGTTCCAGGTCAACAATCACGTGTAACCAGCTGCTCGAACAACGATTACACCGTTACTTTCTCGTCCACATTCAACAGATTGAGGAATTCTCTCATAAATCCCGGCAGATCCGGCCATGCATGACCCGTTACCAGGTTGCCGTCAACGACAAGCATCTGCTCGACATAATGGGCTCCCGCCGCTTCCACTTCCGGACGGCAGCAAGTATAAGCGGTCATCGAGCGGCCTTGAATATGCTCGCGCACGGTCGTCAACACCAGTTGACCGTGGCAAATGACGCCCATCGGCTTGTTCTCCTGCAGGAAATGGGCCGTAATTTCTTGTACTTTTTTGTTCATGCGGATGTATTCCGGCGCGCGTCCGCCCGGGATAATCAGCGCATCGAAATCGGCTGCGTTAATGTCGTCGACGGAAGCATGCGAATCGATTTTATAGGCGACCAATTCCGTGAAGGTTTCCATTTGCGGAAGGAAATCGTGACAAACCGTTTGAAGCTTCTTTTTCGTAGGCGAAGCAATCGTCACGTCGATTTGCTCCTCCAACAAGCGATAGTAGGGATAGAAAACTTCCAGGCAATCTACGGCATCACCAGTTAGAATAAGCACCTTTTTACTCATCTTCATCACCGATCCTTTTGAATGTGTTTTGTTTATGATGATCAAGAATGTATGAACATTCCCGATAGCATATGGAACTGCACTGCTTATGACATCTCCGTGCCTGTGGCTTCCAAATCGTAACGGGCCTCTAGCAGACCGCGGCAATAGTGGCCGTTAAATTCCATGCTTAATCTTGTCCTTTTGGCGCCCAATAAGTAATCCGAGAATCCTTCCAGCGTCAAAGCATCCCCTTCCGGAGTTGTAAACGCCTGAACGCCGGAATGGTGGAGCTGCGCTTTCTTCTCCAAATATCCCTCTCGCATGCCGCTTCCCTCTTCCGAGAGCGGGAGCTCATGCAGCTGCTCCAAAGTCATCGCAAGGATCGCTTCATTCGACCAGCCTGCAGCCAATAAATGCTTGATCAGCTTTTCCTCCCGGGCATAGAACGCTTTGATTTGGAATGTCCTCCGAAGCTCGTCAAGATCTCCATCGGACGCCCCGAACTGACTCGTGGATTCGCTGAAGCGCTTCCCCTTCGAAACCCCTTGATTGATTTCGTCGGAAGCACAGTGGTCGATCAAATTTACTTTGACCTCCCGGACCCATTCCAATCGGGAGACACAGGTCCGGATATCTTCCGCCATGATGAAAGCGAAGTTGGGGGAGCACCAATAGGTCGGCAAACGGAATACGACTTCCACTTGATCGTCATGGATCTTCGTATGATCGATAAACCCCAATTCGGTTAAGGGCTGATCAAGCTCCGGATCATATACCTTATCGAGCTGCTTGTATACCTGCTGTTCCTTGGTCATCAACATAGCATGCACCTCCTGTGAGTGAGCTGTTGTAAAGAAGCTTACGCGATTTTATTAGCGTTCGCGATCATCTTCGCCAGTTCGCAATGGCGCAGTTTCTCCTTCTGGCTCTCGATGTCGATGTTGTACAATCTGGCCGCATTTTCCCCGAGGATTTTCTTCTTCACCTTCAGATCGAGCGTCGCACCGGTTTCTTTCTGAATATCTTCCGGCAGCTCCATGGCGATGAACTTCTCGATCAGCCAGCCCGGCTCCCATATCGCATAGTCGCTTCCGAACAGAATCCGGTCTTCGCCGATCCAGTACAGCAGCTCGCTGATGATTTCCGCGAAATAGCGGGGACGCGTATGGATGAACGGGAGCGCAACCGCCAAGGCCCCGTACACGTTCTTCTCTTGCGTCGCGATCCAGCAGAAATCCTCCAACCGGGGAAGTCCGACGTGCTCCACGATAAAGTTCAAATCCCGGAAAGCGCTTGCAACATCGTCGACATCGGCGACGTCGAACGCATCCCGGTTCAGCGGGGTGATCGTCGGCCCCTTATGCACGTGGATGTTCTTGATCCCAAGCTGGACGCACTTCTCGAGGTAGCGATAAGACCAGTCGTCGGATAATTTATACCCTTTCGAATCCTTGTACCAGTCGGCCGTATACAGCTTGATGCCGGACCACTTGTATTTCTCGTAATCCTTCTCAAGCTGCTCCAGGCCTCGCTCTCCATGGCGCGGATCGAACGTTCCGTTACAGATGAACCGCCCCGGATATTGCTGCGCAAGCGCCTCGTTGGCATCGAAGTCGCCGAAGCCGTTCTTGTAGAACTCTTTCAAATACACCGGCTGGAAGATCGCCATGTCGCTGTACCCTTTGACAAACACATCTTCGATCAACGTGCCTGCCTCATATTTCAGAAATTTGTCCTTCGGCCAAAGATGCTCTTTCGGGCTCAGGTTTTTGTGATAATCGTAAAAACAACTGATGAACTGATCCCCTTGAACGTTCAATTGGTTCTCTTGACTGCCATCCCATAATGCAATGTGCGCGTCGATGATGAAAATTTCTTCTCCGTTCGGTAAGCGATACATGGCCATTCCTCCTTGAGATTCGTTGTTCAAAAAGAGTGAAATCGACAAAGGGAAACGCTTACAGCCTGACTGTGATTTGAAGTATACAGCCTCAATACGAAGAAAGAAATATATTTTCATATAACAAATTTACCATAACAGGCTATATTTTTTGTATGTTCATACAAATGAAGGAAAAATCAAGCCCGTCTATTGGCCGCCGAAACCTATATAAAATCCGATTTTGCCTAATTGCGCCGCGCGCTCCATCCGCTCGAACGCCTGCGCATATTGCTCTAACGGTACGACCCGATCCAGCACGGGTTTGATTTGATGGGATTCAATAAACTTGATCATATCCCGGTACTCTTCTCCGCTTCCCAGCGTCGTCCCCAGCAAATTATGATGTCCATAGAAGAAGTCGCGCAAGTTGAGTTGGACGACATCTCCCGCAGAAGCTCCGAACGTCACTATGGTGCCTCCCAGGCGCAGCCGTTCAAGCGACTTGTGAAACGTCGCCGCGCCGACGCTTTCAATGACGACATCCACCTTCGCTCCGTCAAGCGCCGCGCCCCAATCTTCATGGCTGTCGATCGCCCGGTCGGCGCCGTATTCCAGGGCTTTCCTGCATTTCTCCTGCGAGCGGGAGGTTACATACACGGTAGCGCCCGCCGCTTTAGCAAATTGAAGTAGAAACGTGGCGGCCCCGCCGCCGATACCCGGGATCAGCACCTTCATGCCGGGCTGGATACGGGCTCTCGTAAACAATGCGCGATACGCTGTGAGCGCAGCCAATGACAGCACGCCGGCTTCTTCCCATGTTAAAAATCGAGGTTTAGGGGCGACATTGTCGCCGGGCACGATGACCTTCTCCGCAAAGGTGCCGTGCGTCGGCAAGCCGAGAATTTCAAAGCCCTCGGGAGGCGCATCGCTGTTTACCTTCCATCCGAGACCCGGGTTAATCATCACCTCGTCACCGGCTTGGACATGCGTCACGCCTTCGCCGACGGCATCGATAATACCTGCGCCGTCTGAACCGATAATGAGCGGCGGATCTGTCGGCTTATGACGTTCCAGGACAAAAAGATCCCGATGGTTCAGCCCCGCCGTTCTTATTTTGACCCTTACTTCTCCCGCCTTGGGCTGCAGCTCTTCCATCTCCCGAATGGATAAACCTTCCAACCCGCTCTTCCCTTCATGAACTAGCGCTTTCATCCAATCACTCCTTTTTTGAGTCTTATGTTTACAAAAAATGTATGGAAAATCAAGTGGGCTCGGCAAATATTTGTTTCGTGAACGCGATCCATTCTCTTGCGGCCAACGATTGATACCCTTCCCGTCTCCAGGCCATCACGGGCTGCCACGGAATTTCCGGACTGACCAGGGAAATCGCTTTCACTTTATTCGGATCTAATAATCGGCAAATGGTACCCGGTAGAAACGCGATGCCGAGGTCGGCTCTTACCATCTCCCTGATTAAATCCCACTGGGAGCTTTCGGATACGATGCGGGGAACGAAGCCCGCCGAACGGCATGCGTTCTTGATCCGGTCATGCATGGCGAAATGGCTGTTAAAAAATATAAACCGCTCCAGTTCCAGTTCGGCCAGCTCGATTCGCTCCCGGTCCGCTAACCGGTGTGCGGGATGCATCACGACCTTTAACTGATCCCTCACGATCGGAAATGAATCGAATACCGCCTGATCGACCGGCCATAACAATATTCCTACGTCCAGCAAGCCTTCTTCGATGCTTCTCTCGATCTTGCTCGCGCCGTCCTCGACCATCTTCATCGTGATCCCCGGGTAACGATCCTGGAATTTTTTAATCACGTCCGGGAAGAAACTCGATCCGGCCATGGGCGGTAAGCCGATTCGAATGCTGCCCTTGTTCAAGAAGGTCAGGTCATTGATTTCCGTTTTTAAACTTTCGAACATTTGCAGAATCGGACCGGAATGCTGCAAGATCGCTTCGCCCACATCCGTCAATTGGATCTGTCTTCCGCTCCGGACAAAGATGTCCGCATTCAATTCTTTCTCTAAATTTTGGATCATTTTGCTTATGGTCGGTTGCGTAACATTCAGATTTTCTGCGGCTCTGGTAAAGTTGTTACACCGCACGATTTCTGCGATGTATTGCAAGTGACGCAACTCCATCGGCATCCCCCTTTTCCAACCATAAATAAATGGAATGAATTTGATTCTATATATTCATTTTACATATGGAACTCCTTTTTGTATACTCGCTGTAATCAGTGGCGGAAGGGGTGCGATCCATGAAGTCATGGTTGATCACAGGCGTGCAGGTGTTGTTTTTTGTTGTAATTGCCCAAATAGCGGACGTCATCGTCCAATGGCTTGGTTTCCCGGTGCCGGGCAGTATCGTGGGGATTGGAATGTTGTTCGCGCTTCTGAAGTGTAAGATCATTCGCCTGGAGTGGATCGAATTGGGCTCCCAATGGCTGCTTGCCGAAATGTTACTGTTTTTTATTCCCGCCTTCGTAGGCATCATCGATTACAAAAGCTTGCTGGCGGATCACGGTATCGCCATCGTCGTCATCATCGCCATTAGCCTGCTTGCCGTCATGATTTGCAGCGGTTTCATCGGCCAGCAGCTGTCCGCCCGGAAAGAAAGACAGGTCGAGTGATGGAAGCGATCTTATGGCTGGGTTGTACTGTTGCGATTTATTGGGTGTCCAGACGAATTTATGGCCTGTATCCTAAGCTGTATTTAACTCCGCTGCTCGTTACGCCGATTGCCGTCATTGCGCTCGTCGAAATCGCCGGCGTGTCTTTCGAAAGCTACAACAAAGGAGGCGAATGGCTCACCGGCATGATGGAACCCGCTACCATCGCGCTCTCCGTCCTCTTATACAAGCATCTCGACGTGCTTCGAAACCATGCTTATGTCATCGCCGCAAGCGTAAGCTGCGGTTCCCTCGCCGCCATCGTCACATCGGCCGGTCTCGCCCACCTGTTCGGCTTACGTGCGGAGCTCGTCTCCAGCCTCGCCCCGCGTTCCGCAACGACACCCGTCGCCCTTGCCGTCTCCCACATGACCGGCGGCATTACGTCCGTCACCGCGCTTGCTACGTTGATTACCGGATTGCTCGGCATCCTCGTCGGTCCGCTGATCATCAAGTGGTTCCACTTTCAAAGTCCCGTCTCGCGCGGCGTCCTCCTGGGAACCAGCGCTCACTCGGCCGGCATACGCCAAGCGTTGGAATATAGTCCCGTCTCCGGCTCCATTGCGATGGTTTCGATGATGCTGGCCTCGTTCATCACGCTGTGCGGCACGCCATGGATCGTTTGGTTGTTCCGGTAAAGTTGTTGGGCGGTCAACGCCGCCGATAGGTGCGCCCGTGCGACCACACCAAAAACCTCCAGCATTCCGCTTGGAAGCACAAGAACCCGAACGATTGAAAACTCAATCGTTCGGGTTCTTTGCTTGCGGTAGACTGTAACAGTTTCAATCCAATATCCTTTGTTAAACCCATTTCCGATAACATCTGCTGTAGTCGGCTAAAACCTTTGTTTTACTGGTTTTTTTGTCCCTTTTTTACGACTTAAGCTGAACAATCATTTCAATCTCAACCGGCGTATTAAAAGGCAGTTCCGGAGCGCCTATCGCGGATCTTGCATGCTTGCCGGCATCCCCAAAAATTTCTTCAAGTAAGGAGGAGGCGCCATTAATGACATAAGGCTGTTCCACAAAACCCGGTGCGCTATTGACAAACCCCAACAATTTCACGATTCGTTCCACGCGATCCAAATCCCCAATATGATTCTTAAGAACGGCTAAGAGATTGATCATTGTCTGGCGGGCAGCTTGTTGCCCCTGCTCAACCGACAGATCGCTGCCCACTTTACCCATATATATCAGTTTACCATCTTTACGGCAATCATTGCCCGATGTATAAACCAAGTTGTTAACCGTCACAGCCGGTATATAAATGGCTGCCGGTGCCGCCGGTTCAGGCAAATCAATATTTAGGCTTTTTAAACGATCTTCTATGTTTCCCATGTTTTTTTCCTCCTACTGATTTCTTGGATCGTATAAATTATCGAATACGACGGTTGCCGCTGTTCTCAAAATAATCGGGATTATCACCCAATTTATGCAACAACGGAGCTGTAATTACATTTAGCTGATCGCGAACTACAGGCGACAAAAGATACGAAGCCGCTTCCAAGTTTGATTTTAACTGCCGCACGTCGCGGCATCCGCAAATTGTCGTCGCGACTTTCGGATTCGATAACGCCCACGCCAAAGACAATGTGCTGACGGATACGCCTAGATCGTTCGCAAGCTCTTGAATATGATTCAGCGCTTGCTGCAATTCGATTTCCGCGCCTTCTTCGCCATGGCGGCAGCCTTGATCTCGGCTATAATGAAAATGTCTGGATCGTGCCCGCCCTTGCGGAATGTCGTTAAGCGAACGATATTTTCCGGATAAAATGCCCTGATGCAAACCCATATAACCAATGACACCGATTCGATGGTCAGCGCAGTACGGAAGAATCTCGGTCTCGACTGCTCTGCAGATCAGATTGTAAATTAACTGGTTCGCAACAACTTGTACACCGGTTTTCCTGACTTCTTCCATCTGTTCTATTCCATGATTGCTGATGCCGATGTAACGAACCTTGCCTTCTTGCTGCAGTTCCTTTAACGTATGGAATACTTCTTCTACTGTCGGCGGATCGGCTATCAGACTTTCATCATTGCTAAAATGTAAGATCGATTGGGCGTTGATCGGCCAGTGAAGCATATACAAATCGATATAATCGGTTTGCATGCGCCGCAAACTTGCTTCGCAATGTTCCCTTAACGTCTTGGATTTCGTATTCGAAGGTTTGATTTTAGTGCCGATAATAGCCTTATGCCGCCTTCCCTTTAACGCCAATCCGAGGGATCTTTCACTCTCACCATCATTGTACATCTCCGCCGTATCAAAATAATTAATTCCGTTATCCAGCGCCATGCTGACCACTTCAACCACATCTTTTTGACTCTGGTCTCCCCAATAGCTGTTGCTATCTCCACCGAACTGCCAGCAGCCCATCCCCAAAATACCAACTCGCAGTTCGGAACTCCCAAGCATTCTGGTTTCCATTTTTGTTCACGTCCTGTACACAGTCAAATTTTATATCTGTCATTTGAGAGTGATCTTCGTAATGGCTTACCTGGATAAATTCCCGTAAAGATACCGTTCTCCAGAACGATTTCCCCGTTCACCAAGACCGCTTCGATTCCACTTGGATTGACCGCGGGTTCGGCATACGTCGAATGATCATCAATCGTATTTTTATTGAAAAGGGTTATATCCGCGACCATCCCCGGCCGGATCAATCCGCGATCGAATAAACCCAATCGATTCGACGGGAGATAGGTCATTTTATAAATCGCCCGTTCCAAATGCAAGGTGTTTTTTTCTCTTACATATTTGCCAAGGACCTGAGGGAACGTGCCGTACAGTCTGCGATGCGCCTTCTTCCCTTTTTGCGGAATGCCGTCGGATCCGAACATTTGCAGTTCATGCTGCATGACGGTTTCCATTTCATCCAGATCTTGCTGAAACATGATGAGAATGATGCGGCCCTCCTCTTCAACCAGCAAGTCCAAAAACAAATCCAAAGGCGGGATGTGCCGTTTTTCAGCAATTTCCTTGATGCTGCTGCCTTCCAATGATTTGTTCTTGTCTGATTCCACGGTGCAAATCATCATATTTTCCCATCCGATCAAGTTGCTCATGCTCTCCCAAGCATTATTCGGAATACCGTTAATCAGGTTGTCTTTGATTTTCGCACGAGTTTCTTCATTTCGCAGCCGCTCCAGCATTTTTCCGTGTCCACCTTCGAGCGCCCAAGGAGGAAGGATTGTCGTCGCTGTCGTACTGCCTGCATGGTAGGGATATTGATCAAATGTAATGTCGATGCCCTCCATTTTAGCCTTTTCAATTAAATGCAGTGCTTTTCGGGCCTTACCGAAATTAGAATTTCCTACCGCTTTCAAATGCGAGATTTCCAAAGGCACGCGCGCTTCACGCGCAATTGTGATCATTTCTTCGATCGATTCCAATAAATAGCTCGCTTCATTCCGCATATGGGAAGCAATAAATCCGCCTTCTTCGGCTACAACCTTACTTAATTCGATCAATTCCTCCGTATCGGCGAATAAACCCGGGGCATAAATTAATCCCATCGACATGCCGACAGCTCCACTGCGCAAAGCGTCTCTGAGCAAACCTTTCATTTTTTCCATCTCGGCAGACGTAGGTTTACGATTATCATATCCCATGACCGCAACCCTTATAACCCCATGTGCAACAAGAGAAGCAACATTGATGGCGCTTCCAACCTTTTGGAATTCCGCGAAAAAATCATCTAACCCCGAATAGCCCAGCTCCCCTTTTTCCGGTGCTCCGAACAGTCCTGCTGCGTATTTATTAAAATAATGACGGGTTTCCGGCAGCACAGGGTAAAGCCCGAAGCCGCAATTTCCGATAACCGTCGTCGTTACCCCTTGCCGAATCTTCACGTCCATATATGGGTTTTCTAAAACATGCAGATCGTCATGTGTGTGGATATCGATAAAACCGGGGGCAACAACAAGCTGATCCGCTTGAATCACCCGCTTCGCTTGAACGCTTTTTAATATACCGATGGATCGGATCAATCCGTCTTTGATAGCAACATCAGCGTGATAACCTGGAGCCCCGCTGCCGTCAACAACCAGCCCGCCCTGAATCAAAATGTCGTACATCATATTTCCTCCATGTATCTTTCTATCTTTTTAAATGATTTTCCCGCGGGCCTCCACTTTCCATTCGTCGATGACTTCATCGTTCCGGACTACAAATACCCGGTCCATGAGGTTAACTACCGGACACACGTGATTGGGGATGATCTCCACCCGCTGGCCGATCTGTAAATCTTCTGTATGATGAACCTTCACCATCCCATGTTCCTCGCTCAGACGCTCAATCACCGCCGATGGAGCTTGTTTGATGTATCCATACCCTGGAGAGGTGGATATGTCCGACGTTAATGATTTGCTGCCCGTGTCGAGAATCAATCGTTCCGCTGCCGGACGACTGACAACGGTAGCCAAAATAGAAAACGCACATTCCGCCATCGGCGTAGCGAGCTGCATCTCACGAACGTCGTTAAACACGTAAGTCCCGGGTCTCCACTCCGTCACACCTTCGACAGCTACACCGGCTCGGCATGCAGGTGTTGTGCCCGTGCTGACTTCTTCAATGTTGAAACCATGTTGACGAAGCATGTCGGCGATCCCTACCATCATCCGGCCCGCCGCTGTTGCCGTTCTAACGATTTGTTCCGTGTCTTTCGCTAAATTAACGTGTCCTTCGTGAGTCATAATGCCTTTAAGCCGCACATGATCAAAAAGCGAGATGCTCTGAGCCAGCTCCAATGCCTCTCGTTCGGAAGCAACCCCATCCCGATTGTCTCCGGTATTGATAATCATATACAGCGGTATCACTACACCGCGCTTTTTAGCGGCTTCATGCAGTCTTTCCGCTCCGTAAACGCTGTCGAAGGCTACCGATACGGAACAATCACGCGAAAGATTCAAAATCCGTTCCACCTGAGCTTCTCCGACAGTCGGAAAGGCAAGCAAAATATCCTTCGCGCCGTACTGTGCCATGACTTCAGCTTCACTGATTTTGGCACATGTAATACCAGCCGCTCCGGCTTCCAATTGCATTTTGGCGATAGCCGGAATCTTATGCGTTTTAATATGCGGACGAAGCTTCTTGCCTGCTTGCTTTGCAATCTGCGCCATCAATTGTATGTTTTTTTCCACTATATCTAGGTTGACAATTGCGGCAGGGGTGGATAGCTGATGTAAATACATGTGATCCTCCTTGTATGTCTGGAGGGGAGCAGAGCTCCCCAACGACAGAATGCCAATAGAACCTTTATTCCTTCCAAACGTTCCAATAGAATGGGAATGCGGTGCCTTCCAGGCCTTTTACCTCTTTGGTCTTTACACTCAATACGAAGAAATCGCCGACCTTGAGCAACGGAACTTCTTCCCAGAAGTAGGCTTGCAGAGCGTCCAAATGCTTTTTACGCTCTTTTGGATCCATCGCTGAGTTCAATTTTTTCACCATTTCATCTTTCTTAGGGTCTACCCAGAATCCAGGCCAACTGCTTTCCCAAATCGGCCAAATTCCCGGGTCCGGAGTGAATGTTGTCGCACCCATAAAAATTTCATATTCCTCAGGCTTCATTCGTTTGGAAACGATCGTTGCATAGTCTACTACCTGCAATTCAATATTAAAGCCGATTTTCTTCAACTGTTCCGTTGCAACCAGCGAGTTTTTATACATAAAGTCATATTCTTTCGTCGTCAGCCACCGCAGCTTCTCGCCTTTATAGCCGGCTTCTTCCATCAGTTTTTTGGCCTTTTCCAGATTGGCTTGATTATAATTTTCCTTTCCAGCCTCAGACCACCACTCCTTCTGTTCCTTGAACATTATACTTGGGTCCAAACGATAAAATTCTTCGGAGGCAAAAGCGGCCTGCATCATCGGTTTCATATCCAAGGCCAGTGAAAATGCTTGGCGCAATCTCTTATCCGTGAACGGTCCTGACTTTTTGTTAAACACAATTTGCGTAAACCAATAGGGCTTGGTGATCAACGCATCTACTTGATTGTTTGCTTGAATCTGCTTGTACATGTCGGAGTTCACTTGCTCGGCAAAGTCGAATTGACCCGTCTGTACGCCATCCAAACGCACCGAAGTTTCCGGAGTCGGGATAAACAAAATTTCATCCAAATAAGCTTTGCGGCTGCCACCCATACCTTTGGCCGGTCCTTCAAGCGGTTTATAGTCTTCAAAACGGGCTAGCTTGATATATTGATCCGGCTTGTGCTCAACAAAACGGTAAGGTCCTGTGCCGATATATTGTTTAATCTCACCGTCTCCGGCAGCTTCAACAATTTCCTTAGGAAAAATCGCGGACTGCTGATTCGGGAACGCGAGCAGAATCGGTACGATAGGCGATGGACTCTTTAAAACAATATCAATCGTAAGATCGTCAACCTTTTTTAACTCTTGCAAATTCTGAAACAGTATTTTTCCGTAGTTTGCTTTCTTCCCCCAACGATTTAGAGAAGCGACGACATCATCCGCGGACAGTTGTTTGCCGTTGTGAAATTTAATCCCTTCACGTAAATGGATGGTGTACGTATTCTTAGCTTCATCAAAAACATAATCCTTGGCCAGCATTGGAGTAGCATTGTAATTTTCATCAATAGTAAATAGTCCTTCATAAATATGCCAACCGATCTCTTGCGCGGAATAAGCTGTCGTTTGAGTCGGATCAAGCGTTGGCGGTTCCCCGGTAGTTGCGACCTTTAACGTGCCGCCCATCTTAGGCTCACCTGCTGCATTCGTTCCAGGGCCGGACGACGGTTTTTCTTGACAAGCGGACAACAAGACTGAAAGCATAAGAATTAGAGACAAAAAAATCTTGAATCTTTTTTTACTTTCCACTTTGATCGCCCCTTATTTTATATTGAGTACAGACTGAGTCTGATGACTCTGAATTTAAAGTACAAGAAGAGAGCAGCAGTTATAGCCATATCCATAAATGTCCTAAAATAACGAGTTTTCGATTTAATTGTACAGATGACAAGAAACCAATTGATCGCCTATCTGCTTGGCCGCAGGTTTTTCGATTTTGCAAATATCCATGCAGCTAGGACACCGCGGATGAAACGAACAACCGCTGGGCGGATTGGCCGGATTAGGAACGTCTCCGCTTAAAATAATTCGCTCCCGGTCCCTCTGATCAACCGACGGAATGGAAGACAATAACGCCTGCGTATAGGGATGAAGCGGATTTTCGTATAACGTTTCTTTTGGACCGATTTCCACAATTTCTCCAAGATACATCACCCCGACACGGTGACAGATATACTTCACGACACTTAAATCATGGGAGATGAATAAATACGACAACCCGTATTTTTCCTGCAAATCGATCATCAGATTCAATACCTGAGCTTGTACGGATACGTCTAATGCGGAAACCGGTTCATCGGCAACTATTAATTTGGGATTTAAAGCAAGTGCCCTTGCAATTCCGATGCGCTGCCTCTGTCCGCCTGAGAATTCATGCGGAAACCTCGTTCGATAAGCAGGGCGAAGCCCTACCTCTTCCATCAACGAAATAACACGTTTGTTACGTTCTTCCGTCGTATATAAACCTTGTAATTTATACGGTTCCGTCAATATTTTCTCAATCGTCATCCGAGGGTTTAGCGAAGCGTACGGATCTTGGAAGATCATCTGCATTTCTCTACGCATCGTCCGCAGCTCTTTTTCCTTCGCCATCGTTACATCCTTTTCGCCAAACGTGATAGACCCGCTTGACGGTTCGATCAATCGGATCGCCAACCTGCCCGTTGTCGACTTACCGCATCCGCTTTCGCCTACCAATCCGAATGTCTCGCCTTTGTTAATCGTGAAAGAGACATCGCGAACGGCCTGTACCTTCTTCTTCTTAATGCCAGCCCCTACTGTAAACACCTTTTTTAGATTTTTTACCTCAAGCAGCGCTGAAGTCATCCTTATCCCTCATTTCCAGTGGCATTCCAGCATTTTGCGGCATGATCATCAGTAACATGCACCATTAAAGGTTCATTTGCGCATTTTTCCGTTGCCGAACCGCATCTAGGCATAAAACGACATCCTGACGGCATTTTACCAAACTGTGGAACGGTCCCTGGTATTGTATCCAATCGTCTGCGCGTTTCCTTCAGCCTAGGTATGGACTTAAGTAGCCCGATTGTATAGGGATGCTGCGGATTGTTCAGAATTTCTTTCACCTTTCCGCTTTCCACGATTTGACCGGCATACATGACAATCACCCGATCGCACATTTCGGCGACGACACCCAAATCATGTGTAATGAACAGCATGGATGTTTTCGATTCAAGATTAATTTTCTTTAACAATGCCAAAATTTGTGCTTGAATCGTTACATCCAACGCGGTTGTCGGCTCGTCTGCAATCAGCAGCTTCGGATTGCAGGATAATGCCATCGCAATCATTACCCGTTGACGCATACCCCCTGACAATTGATGCGGATATTCATTCATAATATTACGCGAACGATGAATACCGACGCTTTCCAGAATGGAAAGCACATGATCATTCGCTTCTTTATGGGTCATTTTCAAATGAAGTTTAACGGATTCAGTCAATTGATCACCGATGGTAAACACCGGATTAAGCGATGTCATGGGTTCTTGGAAAATCATAGCGATTTCTTTACCCCGTATGGCACGTATTTGTTGTTTATTCAGTCCTGTCAATTCAATATCGCGGAATTTGATCGATCCAGCTGTGACTCTCGTAGATTCATTTGGCAAAAGCCCCATAATAGACAAGGAAGTAATGCTTTTTCCACATCCCGACTCCCCGACTAAACCGACAATCTCACCCTCCTGAATCTCGAAAGAGACGTCGGCAAGGGCTTGAACTTGACTTTTGGGCGTTATAAACGAAAGCTCCAAATGGTTGATTTGCAGCAAGGGTCGTGTCATTTCCATTTCCGCCTCCCATTTCACCGATACTTGATTCGCGGATCAACCCACGTATATATGATGTCCACGATCATATTGATGAGTATAAACACTACAGAAATAAACAAAACAATGCCTTGAATAAGCGGGTAATCCCGCCTGGACACGGCGCTGATCATCATTCTGCCGATGCCCGGTAAACTAAACACCGTCTCGATGGCGATTGCTCCACCCATTAATACCGCGACAGTAATTCCAATTACCGTTAAAATCGGGATGAATGCATTGCGCAAAATATGCTTAAATACGATCACCCCATTCGACAATCCTTTGGCCTCTGCAGTTCGAACGAAATCCTCATGAATGACGTCAAGCATGCTGGTTCTTGTAATCCTGGCGATAAACGCCGCCTGCACGAAGCCAAGGGACACAGCCGGTAAAGTCAATGAACGAATACATTCGAAGAATCCTTCTGATAAAGGAACATAGCCTGTAACCGGGAACCACTGTAAGTTGACGGCAAATACCAGAATCAGCATCAGGCCAAACCAAAACTCCGGCATGGACACGCCTATCATCGCTCCGGTCATCGCGATCTGGTCAATCGACTTATTACGGTAAATGGCCGAAATGATGCCGGAAAGCAAACCGATCACGATTGCAATGATCAAAGCGTAAATCGTCAGTACAATGGTCGTTTCTATATGATCCAAAATAACCGTCAACACAGGTTTTTTTAGAAAGATGGAGTCACCGAGATCGAGTGTAACCAGTTGTTTCAGAAAGGCAAATAGTTGGATCAGCAGCGGTTCATTTAAACCCATTTTCTCTCGCAACTGTTCAACCTGTTCGACAGTTGCATCCGCTCCCAGCATAATGGATGCAGGATCCCCGGGCGCCAAACGAAGCATAAAGAAAATAAGCAGCAAGGGAACGAACAATGTCGGCAGCAACGAAAGAAAGCGTTTGATAATATAGGACATCATGCGGCTCGGCACTCCTTTCAATCAGGGCTCAAACATAATAATTGACGAATTGACTCCGTATCATCCGGACTTTTGAGCTGATGAACAACAGGTGACATTTCCCGGTACACCTTGAAATCTTTATATCCGTGGCCGGTGACCATACATACTACTTTACTGTCCTGCGAAATGCGATGGTTTTGCTGCATTTTGATGAATCCTGCAAGGGAACAGGCTCCGGTCGGTTCGGCGAGCACGCCTTCCGATTGGGCCAATATTCTCATTGCATTCCGGATTTCATGATCCGTAACGGAAACCGCTCCCCCACCGGATTCTCTTATCAGCCTTAGCGTATAAGTGCCGTCCTTCTCATAACCGATCAGCGGATCAGAGATCCCGGATGCGATTGTTGCCGGTTGATCCCAAGCTGTCACCTCCATGTCGCCCGAATAAAACGCTTTCACGATTGGGGAGCAGCCAGCCGCTTGTACGGCGATGATCTTCGGAATCCCTTTGCGCGCATCACCCGATTCGCGCAAAGCTTCTTGGAAGCCTTGATAAACCCCTTTCACTAAAGGGCCGGAACCCACTGGAACAAACACGTAATCAGGAATTTCTCCTCCCGTCTGTTCATACAGCTCATAACCAACCGTTTTTAGCCCATCCGTTCCGTACGGATTCAAATAAGTTGTCGTCACATTGACATAGTTAAACTCCTTAGCCAACCGTTCAGCAAAACGATACGAATGACTGTAGTGTCCATCAATAAGCACAACCGTTGCGCCATACCCGGAAATTTGGGTTAATTTCTCAATGGGCGTATGACTCGGAGCGACGATAATCGCTTTTAGGCCAACTTTTGCGGCATATGCGGCTGCAGAAGCTCCCGCGTTCCCGCTTGAGGCGCAGATGATTCCGTTGCAACCTAATTCTTGTGCCCGACTGATCGCAACACTGACCAACCGATCCTTAAATGATCCCGTCGGATTGGTTGTTTCATCCTTTATATACACAATGCCTCTAAAGCCTGATAGCGACTGCTCCATGCGCAAGGCACGATGCATCGGAGTCATTCCTTCATACAGCGAAACGATATGATCCGGACTGCGGACCGGCAATTTCTTGCTATAGCGCCACATGCTTGTCTGTAAAGCACCATCTGTTTCCACGCCATTGGGATGGATAACCTCGAGAATCCCTCCACAATCATCGCATTCGTATAACATTTCCGGCGGCAAGACTTTTCCGCATTCGACGCATCGTAAATTCACCTCTTCTCACCTCCAACCCCGTTGTTATACCTTCCGCAGCTTTGGATCCAGCATATCCCTCAAACCGTCGCCGAACATATTCAAACCTAACACCGTTAACATAATGGCCGCTCCCGGGAATACGGCGATCCACCAAGCCTGCACGATATAAACTCGCGAATCGCTGAGAATATTTCCCCAACTGGGCGTTGTCGGAGGAACACCCACTCCAAGAAAGCTTAGAGCAGCCTCACCCAACACCGCATAGGAAAAAATAAATGTAGCTTGAATAATGATAGAAGACAGGCAGTTGGGTAAAATATGAGTGAATAATATATATATTTTACTTGCTCCAAGCGCCCGCTCCGCCTCGATAAACGGATATTCCCTAACGACGAGAACCGAACCGCGCACGACCCGCGCTACTCGCGGCATATAAACGATGCTTAATGCGATGATCACGGTCGTTAAACTTCCGCCCAGCACTCCCATCATGGCAATGGCGAGCACCAGGCCCGGAAACGACATCAATCCATCCATGATTCGCATCAATACATGATCGAGCGTTTTATAAAAGCCAGAAAACAATCCGATTAGCGATCCTGCCCCGACTGCCAGCAACATAACGGTCGCTCCAATAATCAATGATGTTTTACCGCCATGAATGACCCTGCTGTACACATCGCGACCGAAGTCGTCTGTGCCGAAAATATGCTGCATGCTGGGTGACATTAAACGTTCTTCCACTTTGACTCCATTAGGGTCATAACTCGTCAAAAGTGAAGAAAATACAGCCAAACAAATGACAAATACAACAAGCCCCAAACCGATCAAAACCGTTTTTCTTCGGAATAAATGATATATCATCCCAAATTTGTCTCTCTGATATTCAAACGAATCGTCGTCAGCTGTAAAATTGGGTTTATTAGGATGTTTCTCCAAGGCAGGTACATTTGCCATTACACTCACCACCTTTTAATCTATCCGTTCTTCCGTTACATCCAGTGATGCAAAATTAATCCGGTAAATCCTTCGTGGTCTGCCTTGACCCGAGCTGATTTCCTCTCCGATCGGTTCTGCGAATCCTTCCTTATGGAGATGAGTCAAGATCCGTCTTGCACTTCGTTGGGAAAGTCCCAGTTCGTTGGAAAGCTCTTCGGCAGTAAAATGATAGCGGCGTTCATTTTTAAACAAGTGGAATAGCTTCGCCATGGTCGGAACATTAATTCCGCTTTCTTTGGCCATCGTCTGTAGCTGTGTGCTTATCGTTCTCACAATAATTCTGCTGGTGTGCCCCCCTAATGGTCCAAGAAGTTCTTGATTGTCCAGAATGATGAATGCATGACCGTCTCCGGATTTTTCCGCCTTTAATAAAGCTTTTCTTGCACCTTCTTCAGCAATAGAAGATGTATTGCCCGTGCCAATTCCGATACTCAGCACAATGTTTAAATCTTTAAGTGCCGTTAGATCCGGGACCTCTTTGAAGCCGTTCGTCACTTGTTTCAAAACACCGTAAGTGGTATAGAACAAATACAATCCTTCATTTAATTCCGTCAGCCCCGCCTTAAGCTTCTCCGCATAGTTCAGCAAATGCTGATGAATCTCAATTTGATATCTGCGAGAATGAATGATCGATTCCTTTACCAGGGAAGGGGACTTGACTTTGATTAGCCCAATTGCAATTTGTGAGCCTTGATACTTCGAGCGTTCGTATGCGGCATTCAATTGATTTATAGCGTTGATGATTGATGTTTTCGTTGCAATCATGTTATAACACGGTATTTGCTTGCTCACCAAATGATCATATACGATCGAACGGCAGGTCAAAGCGAATGCCGTTGTTCCGTTGTTATAAAGTTCCATATGGAACGTCGTATAATCATCACTCACTTTCGGTTCAGTCAGAGGTTTAATTTTAAGCCGCTCAAACGGAAGCTGCAATTCTTCGCATACATTACGAAGAGTGCTTTCAGGAATCGTATCGATACTGACTCTTTCCAAATCAACTCCCATTTTCTGCAGTTCAAACAACGCTTTCATGAGCGATACTTCATCATGGGATACAAAATCTGCCGGAACCATGATGGCCGCAGCCTTATTGGCCAGATAATAAGGTACAGGTCCACCATAAAGAATCACATCTACCTGATGATTAAGTTCAAGTGTCAGTTCGACGGATTGGCTTTCGTGAACATACCATCTAAGGTAAAACTCCAAATCCAGCGATGCTACCTCGTTTACAGCCTTTAAAATCTTTCCTTTAAAATTTTCGTGCGAAATAATGCCCATCTTTAACATCTTCACTATCTCCCCTGTTATACAAATCGGTCGGTTAAGCGCACCTCCTCTCAAACCCAAAGTCCGCATTCGATGAACGACTCAACAACACTTATACTGCAACGGAACAAATACACCGGGCCGTTCCGCAGTCTTATGGTTGTGACGGGCGACAAGCCGACCATTAACCATCACGTACTTAATCCCATCGGGGTACTGTCTCGGTTTCTCAAACGTCGCGCGATCCCTGATTTCCTGTTCGTTGAAAACCACCAGATCAGCAAAATAACCTTCCTGCACAATCCCTCGCCGTTTAAACCCAAACCTTTGCGCTGAGAAGGATGTCATTTTCCGGATGGCCTGTTGAAGCGGCATAACTTTCTCATCACGCACATACTTACTGAGCAATCTGGGAAAAGTACCAAAATGGCGGGGATGAATTTTTTCCGAAGACAGCGGCAGCCCATCCGAACCAATCATGGAATAATCCGAACGGAGAACCGCTTTTACATCTTCTTCTGACATTTGATGTAAAATCATTGTAACGCAGCCTTGCTCCTCCAGTAACAAATCCATTAAACATTCAACCGGCTCCTGTTTGCGATGTTCGGCAATTTCCAAAAAATTCATGCCTTCAATCGCTTTATTGGTATTGGCCTCTCCGTTTACGGCCGAGACGACCACTCGATCCCAACCGAGCATCTCCACAAAATTATCCCAGCCTTTAACGCTCCTACCCATGTCATTTTTGATTTTGGCCCGCTGTTTCGGGTCGGATAGCCGCATGAGAGCTTTCTCCACTCCACCTTCGGAAACCCAGGACGGAAGGACCGACATCAACGTGCTGCTGCCTGCGGTATACGTGTAAATATCGCAAGTTACATCAAGTCCTTGAGCCTTTTTAGATTCGATCATTTCAAGCGCATGATGAATTTTCCCCCAATTGTTGACTCCGATGAGCTTCAAATGACTGATATGAAGCGGAATTTCCGCCGCTTCGGCAATATCGAAAACTTCGTTCATGGACTCCAATAAGCTGTCTCCTTCTGCCCGCATGTGGCAGTTGAGAATACCTCCATATCGAGCAGCCACCTTTGACAAAGCAATGAGCTCCGCACGATCCGCATAACAACCAGGTGCATACAGCAAACCTAAAGATAATCCGATTGCGCCCGCTTGCATGGCCTCTTCCACTAAAGCTTTCATCTCTTCGATCTCTTGGCTTGTCGCAGGGCGGCTTTCAAAACCCATTACTGCAATGCGAACCGCCCCATGAGCAACCTGCGATACCAAGTTCATCGAAGTTGACCGCTCAGATAAAACGCTTACATATTCCTTGAAGCTTTTCCAGCCCCATTCGCGGGAATAAGTCCCTAATACTGGTGAGATATATTGCAACAATTGTTTACGTGTAAGCTTATTTACAGGCGCACAACCAAAACCGCAATTTGCTAATACTTCTGAGGTAACACCTTGAAAAAGCTTTGGTTCATGATCAGGATTGGATATGACTGCAAGATCATCATGCGTATGAACATCTATAAAACCTGGACAAACGATCTGATGCTCTGCATCGATAACATGAAGCGACTCCCCTTCGAGATTTTTGGATACGCTTACAATTTTACCGTCTTTAACGCCAATCTCCCCTCTGAACCAAGGATTTCCGGTGCCGTCGACAATTCTGGCATTAATGAATTTGTAGTCATACATCCTTCCGCCCCCCATTTTAGAGTTTATGATGATTAGCGCTAATTATAGACATAACCATAAATGTCCATAAATATTAGTTCATTGTTTATTTATTTTTAAGTTCATTATAGTAGTTTTTTTAAAAAAATCAATATCTAACTAGCAACGAACAGACTCCTGCGGTCATTTGACTAAAAGTAAGCGGGCTCTTTTCCCCAACCAAAAAAATTTCCAATTCCTTCTTTTGGTGCTGCCCTTGACATGGAACCTCTACGGGCATGAATTCCTCGCGATAGGGCGATGCGGGTAAACAGGCATCGCGAGGCTAGCGAGCTTATCATGCCCGTCTCTCCATGTAAAGGGCTTATCCATCTGCTAGACCTTTATGACCAGCGGTGGCACACTGTGCTCTTGCATAGCTTGTACAATCGATATCACCCATCTGATCATCATCTTAGAGCCCGCCATGTTCACCACTTCTGCTATCCTGCCCATCTACGATAATAGGATGCCGGATTTCGACTCTAAATCCTGTATTCGGATTCGGATGCACCAATAATCCGAACTTATGCCCAAAATGCAGCTCTAGCCGTTTATGAACATTCACTAATCCGATTCCGCCAGTTCCGTCCCTCTCCGCAGGATTGCCCAAGTTCAACAAGGGCCCGCCATGATAGCCGGGCCCATTATCTTCAATGATGAAGACAATTTCATTCCCATCCCGTTTCGCGGTCAGCTTAATCTTCCCTTTTCCTTCCGGATGCTTGCTGATGCCATGCTTCACCGCATTCTCCATAATCGGCTGCAAAATTAATTTAATAATCTTTTTTTTGCGAACATCCGGTGCAATTTGGCTGAACACTTGGAAAGAACGATTGCTGCGAAGAAGCTCAATGTCAAGGTAATTTCGGGCATGCTCAATTTCCCGCTCAACGGTCGTCCATTCATCCCCATTGTTCAGACTGAACCGCAGCAAACTGGCTAATTTAGTGACCATCGCGGCAATCGTCGTCTCGTTGCTGTGTTCGGCTCTCCACTTAATCGAATCAAGCGTATTGTAAAAGAAATGGGGGTTGATTTGATGATTTAAGGTCTGCAGCTCCAATTGCCTTTTGTCTGATTCCATGGCTTTCGTCTTGTGAAGCAATTCCAGCATACCCGATACCATCTGATTGTAGCCGCGAACAAGCTGGCCGATTTCATCTCGTCTCTCTTGATAGAGAGCAAAAGGATTTAGCAGCCCTCTCTTCACTTCATTCATATGCAGAACCAAATTTTTAATGGGAATCGTAAAGGTGCGTACAAGTATAACAAGAAACAGCGTGACAACAATCATACTGATCATCACAATCCAGAAGGTGAAATCTTTAATTTGGTAAATGGTTCCCGTGAGCTCATCCCTTGGGACAGCCGCAATGAGCTTCCAGCCATCCCTGTTCAGCCCGACTTCTCCCTTCTTCCATTTTTCCGTCGGAAAATATTCTTCATAGTAATACTCCTTATTGTAGAAGCTTGTATCCGTATTAGAGATGATATGATTTCCGCTATCCACCAGCATGACTTTATAGTTCTTAAATGAAGATGGGAAGACTAATCCTCCACGGACTAAATACTCCGGAATCTCCAGCGTTAGAATGCCGATGGTATCATAGGCGGAGTTCCTGATCAAGGCGATATAGATAAATACCGGGCTGGACATATCCCGATCCCACTCATGAATCCATACCCCCTTTTTTCCCGCTGCTTGAATGAGAGGATATAGCTGCGAATAAGACTCCGAATTCTTAGTCAATACATCCATGCGGTAAGCGCTGGTTAGCTTGATTTGAAGTCGCGTTTCCACCACGGAGAACGGAACCTGATCCGCTTCATTAGCTAAGGGGTAGGTCTCCAGATAGTCCTGAATTTCTTTGGATGCAGCTAAGCGTCGTGACTCCTCTTCCACACTAACCATTATTTTTCTAACCAGCTTGGCATTTAATGCGAGATTATCCTGAAGAAACTGGGAGGTGACGGATTCAATTTGCTGCTTAGACTTCTCAAAAGAAAGCATGCCTAGTACGGCGATCGGGATTAACATCGATACAGACATAATCAGAAGCATTTTAATGAACAGCGTGTTAAAATTCGTTCTCTTCCTCATTTGCCATACCTGAACTCTTTCGGAGTTTCACCTGTTTTCTTTTTGAACAGCGTGCCGAAATACTGCAAATCATTGTAGCCAACAGCCGTGGCAATCTCATAGATTTTCATACTTGTCTCTCTTAGCAGCGTCTTCGCGCGGTTAATCCGGAGATCGGCAAGATAATCCGTGAAGGTCTGGCCGGTTTCTTTCTTGAACACCTGACTGAGCCACACGGGATGAATCGATAACTCGTCCGCGACTTTACCTAATGTAATATCTTCCATATAAGCGGCAGCCATTTTCTCTAATGCACGTTCCACAATCGCATTCATCCTGGGAGCGAACAGCTGTCGGCCTAGATTGGTGAGATAGTCACGCAAAACCTGCTGATACTCTTGAATCGTGCTGCACTCGTCGAGCATCTCCCACACTCTCATCGGAATTTCTTCCAATTCCTTGGCCGTTCTCTCACTCAGGCTGATATGAATTTGCGAAAGGTAATTTAAGACGCCGCGAGTAACATCCTCTTTGCTCTCCGTTCCTTCCAGCATGACGGTGCCTCGGATGAATTGTTTGACAGCCCGTGCAATCGCCTCCTCGTTCTGCTCGCACAACAAGGAGGCCATCTGGTCCGGCGTCACATAACCGCTTGATTTAGATGGATTGGACTCATAGAAGAACTCCGAATGGTCCGATAAGGAATGGATTCGGAATGCTTTCAGTGCATCTTGGTAAGCGGAATGGATATGTTCGAAAAGCTCCATCTTTGCGCTGATCCCTATTGCCAATTCAATTTTCTGATAACTTTTGACACTGTGGATAATCGAATGTATCAACTCTTGAACCTTGTCGTTCCCTGTTATTACAACCCAACGATGCTTGGAATCCTTGAAAAATACAGTAGCAGCGTAGTCCATCAATACTTCATTCAAAATGTTCCCGATAGCGAAGGTTTGCAGCGCATAATTACTCCCGATCGGCTTACCGTCCGGATAGCCTTTGGTGTCCATCACCATAATAGAATAGGGTTGGTCCGCCAGCCATGCCAGGTTCCATAGCTTTAACCTTTGGTAAATATGCTCTTCAAGCGGCGTATATTTTAAACAGAAATCGGCCAAATAATTATCACGCATCAACCGATTTCCCATTTGGGCAAAGGTATACTGCTGCTGCAGATGGTGATTCTGTTCTTTTTCTTGCTGAATCAGGAGTAGAAACTTGCGGATTTTCTCTGCGAACTCCTCCGTATGGAATGGTTTTAACAAATAATCGGCGGCTCCAACACGAATGCTTCTTTGTGCATATTCAAAATCGTTGTATCCGCTTACAACAATGATTTTAGGTTGATAATGTTTCCCAACGAAATGCTCGACAAGGTCCAAGCCTGTCATGCCCGGCAGCATAATATCTGTAACGATCAAGTCCGGCCGGTGCTCCGCAATGATTCCCATTGCCTCTTCGGCATGGTTTGAAGTAAACAGGGACAAATTCATCCCCATCGATTCGACCGCTCTTCTCATCCCCATTAATGAGTTCGGTTCATCTTCAACGACAATGACTTTCATTGGTAATCACCCCTTGCAATTGAAGTCTCTGGTATACGAGAAGTACAGGTGAGTGTGCTGCTATCGTCTATTATAACACGTGTTAACCCTTGATGAGGTAAGCTAGGATTTCATAATCAGGCACTGGAGAAGCCAATAAGAATGAACCCCTGGAATCGGATTCCCGTTCCAGGGGTGCTGCTCTTTCCTTGCATCCTATTTCCCTTGCTATCCGTCCAGCCTTCCTCATAACCCCGGGAGAGTGAACGCACGGCCGTACAGCATGTTTTAGCAGTCCCGGATCCCGCCTTCATTAGGGATTAGGACGCAGGTTTTTTACCGAACGCAACCGCCAGAATAATAATCGCGCCGCTGACAATCATCTGCTGGCTGACGCTCAGTCCCATAATAATGAGCCCGTTATTAATGGTCCCAATCAGCAGAGAACCAATGATCGTACCTATGATTGTACCCGCACCGCCGAAGAGGCTGGTTCCTCCCAATATAACCGCAGCAATCGCGCTGAGCTCATCGCCCTGCCCGAAGCTGTAACGCGCACTTTGCATCATGCCGGCATAGAGCATTCCTGCGATCGCTGCAGCACCACCGGAAAGCAGGAACGCATAAAACTTGATTCGCTTCGTATTGACACCCGAATATTCAGCAGCAAGCCGGTTCCCCCCCGTAGCCAGCACCTCACGTCCGAACGGGGTGTGCTTGAGTATGTAATGCCCCGCCCCTAAGAACACGAGAGACCATAACAGTAAGACGGGTATGGAGCCCAAATTGCCGGAACCGAAGAAGAAGTTAAAGTTGGCATTCTTGATCACAACCGGATTGGTGTTGGTCAGCCACATATCCACACCACGCAGCAGCTGCATCATTCCCAGGGTCACAAGAAAGGAAGGAATGCCTACTTTCGTAACAAGTATGCCGTTAGTGGCGCCAATCAGCAGGCCAGCCAGCAGACCCGCGATAACTCCTCCTGCCATGCCATATCCGGCATTCATGGCCATGGCCGAAATCAGAGCGGAGAATGCCGTTATCGAACCGATGGATAAATCCAGCTCCCCCGCGGAGATGACGAAGGTCATGGCAATGGCCATAATGGAAATCATCGTCGTAGCCCGGACGATATTAAACAAATTGGAAGGCAGGAAAAAACCGTCCGCAGCAATCGTAAAAGCGAAAAAGATCAAAACAATTGCGAATGCGATATAAACAAAGTAATCCCTCCAATGGAAAGGAAAGCTTAACCGAGAAATCGAAATGAGCTCCTTGCTTTTAATATCCTTGGATTGCATGATGAAGAACCTCCTCGGTCTCAATATCCCGTCGATATATGTCTTTCATGATTTCGCCGTTATATAGAACAAGAATTCTGTCGCTTAACGCCAGAAGCTCCTGCAGTTCGGAAGAAATAACAAGAACGGATATTCCTCTGTCGGCAAGCTCACGGACGATCTCAACAATTTCTGATTTTGCTCCTATGTCTACGCCGATCGTAGGTTCATCCAGGATCAGCAAGGTAGGATTTTTAGCCAGCCATTTAGCCAGTACGATTTTTTGTTGATTTCCGCCAGACAGCAGCTTTACAATCTTATCAGGGCCGTCTGTTTTAATATTCAGCTTCTGAATGTAATGGTTCGTCATATTCGTGCCTGCATAATCATTCACGAACAGATGCTTTGATAACTGATAGATGTTCGTCAGCATGACATTGCTTCGAACCGAATGATCGAGAATCAATCCTTGTTTGCGCCTATTCTCCGGGACTAGAGCAACCCCTTGACCTATTGCATCGCGAACGTTCTTGATTTTCTTTCCTCGGATGAGGATTTCTCCTGCTTCCGGTTGGCGAATGCCGAAGATGGCTTCCGCAATTTCTGTTCTTCCGCTGCCCATTAAACCTGCCAGGCCTACAATTTCCCCAGGGTAAAGATCAAAGCTAACATTCCTTACTCTGCTCCCATAAGCCAGATTACGCACCTGCACAACGGGTTCGGGAGTAAGCTCGTATTGCCTCTCCTGCCACTCGAAAGAGGCTGTCTCTTTGCCCAGCATGGACACAATAACCTGCTCCATCGAGATCCGGCTGCATTCCTCCGTTAAGACGTTCTGTCCGTCCTTCATTACCGTGATGCGATCACAGATTTCAAAAATCTCCGCCATTCGATGTGAAATGTAGACGATCGATATCCCTGCATGTTTAAGGCGTTTGACCAATTGAAACAGGGATCGGGTTTCACTTTCCGATAAGGAGGCCGTAGGCTCATCCATCACGAGAATTCGCGCATTTTTGGATAAGGCTTTGGCAATCTCGACCATTTGCCAGTAACCAACGCTCAGCGAATCAACCGTTGCGTTAGGATCAATCTGGACATCCAAATCGTTCAGAATTTCCCTGGATCTTCTAACCATCTCCTTGCCGTCGATGGAGAAGGGCAAGCCTCTCCTGGGTTCGTGCTTCAAGAAGATATTTTCTGCAACCGTGAGTGTAGGGATTAGGCTGAATTCCTGGAAGATCATCGCGATACCGCTTCGTTCGGCATCCTTGGGCTTGTTGAACTCCACCTTGCTGCCTTCTAATAAAATGGTTCCGGAGTCTTTGGTGTACACACCGGTAAGAATTTTCATCAACGTTGATTTCCCTGCACCGTTGCCTCCCATAAGGGCATGAACTTCACCTTTGCGCAGCTCAAAGTGTGCATTCTTCAGTACAGGCACACGACTGAACGACTTATTGATGTTCTCCATTTCAAGAATGTGTGGGATCGTCATGGTCTCACCGCCTACGTGTATAAATGGATGGCACGGCAGAGACGTCCCCCCTGCCATGCCTTCGTTACGCTCTTATTTCATCAATGCTTCAAGAATATCGGCCGGGGCATCCTTGTGATAGATCACCTTGTAGGACTCTTTAAGGTTTTTCCGGTTGACGGCCAATGAACTAACCGCGACATAAGCCGGCGTCGGCTGGCCGATCATCGCCAGTGCCGCCAATTTAGCTTCTGCGACACCTTGGTCGAACGGACGCTGTGAGCCGATGCCGGCGATAAAGCCGTTCTGCGCCATGTCAAGCGCCACTTCATTACCAAGATTATCATTTGAAATCTTAAAGTTCGCAGGCGTCTTACCTGCAACGCGAGCTGCTGCTACGGCCCCCATTGCCGGTACATCCCAGCTGGCATACATCCCTTTCAAGTTCGGATATTTCGTCAGCAGGGCAGCCGCTACTTCCTGTGAACGGTTCGGATCCTGGAAGCCCTGTACCTCAACCAGCTTAATGTCAGGATACTTGGCTGCCAGACGAGCTACGAACCCTTGATAGCGCTGATTGGTCACATAGAAGTTCGGAGCGTAATAGAGCGCTGAAACTTCACCCTTGCCTCCTACGGCTTTGGCTAATTCATCCGCAATGTTCATGCCAAGACCGAAGCTGTCTGCGGACACCACAGAAACGTAGTCCTTGCCCGGCAGCATGCCTTCCGCCGGCTGGTCCATAAAGACGATCTTCGTGCCTGCATTGGCCAGAGCTTTGTATGCGCTTGCCGTTGTCTGAGCGTTGAGCGGAATACTTACAACAATGTTCGGCTTCTTACCGGCAATAGCTTGAAGATCGGAAATTTGCGTCGTATCCTTGAAATTTGCATTGGTTTCAGCGACGACTTCAATACCCAGCTTGCGGAACTCCGACTTCAATCCGGCGAGCTGCTGCTCGGACCAATCATCCCCCAGGAATCCCATAGCGATTGCTGCCGTAAATTTGCCTTCCTTGATCTTGGCAGCTTGCTCTTCCGTAATGATAATTTCGCTGGCAGGAGTTGCTTTCTCGCCATTAGGACCGCTGCTTACAATCACATCGGAAGGATTGTCCAATTTGACGGCTTCCAATTGATCAGCCGTTGGTTCCTTATACCATGGCGGCTGCTTTAGTCCTGCATGAGTACTGCCATCCGCTTCAGATTTCACGGATGACCCGGCAGCATTCTTGTCAGCTTCCGCTGTACCCTCAGCTTTACCGGAAGATGTACCGCTGTTATTGCCGCAAGCCGTCATGAACATGAATAGAACTACAATGGCTACAAGAACCGGCTTATTCCATTTCACATTCCGTTCCCCCTTTGATCGTCGATAGAATCAGACCCTTACTTACAACATCACGCCACTGCATTCATGTGGCGTGATGTCAAGATATTATTTGCTGATGAAGTTAAGCAGGATTTCGCTCAATTCGTTCGGACATTCCTCTGCCAATTGGTGGCCCCAAGGCAGGCTTGCTTCCTCCACGTTCTCTGCAACCAGTTTCATCTCGCGTGTATTCTCTTCACCAATGAAGTAAGTACTTCCGAGTGCGAGAACCGGCATTTTCAACTTGTTGTCGAGTGCTGTTTTGAAGAAGGCCGCATCTTGGAATGTCGCGCGGTATACTTCGAACATCGCCCGCAGTCCGCCCGGTGCAGCGTAGCAGCGCACATACTCTGCAATGGCCTCTTCGGAAACGGCAGTAGGATCATAGCACTCATGACGGATGAAATGAGAGAAGTACAGCATTTCTCGACCCGAGATCAGAAGTTCCGGGAAATCACGAACATTGTAGAAGTTGATGTGCCAAATCCAGTGGTTCGTGCGCACATTCTCTTCCGTCAGGTGCGACCAATCTTCCAACCCGAATCCAGGGAGAAGCATTTCAGTGTATACGAACTTCTTAACCCGATCTTGATATTGCATGGCGAGCGCCATGCCCACCGCTGCTCCCCAGTCTTCACCGACAAGGAAGAACTTCTCATGTCCGAGAGCCGTCATCAGTTGAGCAATATCTTCCGCCATGTTAGGCATATCGTAACCAGTCAATGTCCGAGCCGAATCGCCGAAACCGCGAAGGTCTGGTACGATTACCTTATATTTATGAGACAGCTTTGGCAATACATTACGCCAGTAGTAAGAGGTTTTCGGTACACCGTGCAGAAGGACAACCGGCTCACCTTCTCCAGCAGTATAGTAATGGAGACGAACTCCGTTAACGGTTTCGCGGCCATGTGTGACAGGGTTTCCATTGTGATCCAAAATCTTTTGAGCCATTTTTTCTCCTCTTTTCTTCTGAGATATTGAAAGACATATTGAGAAATGTCCGCTTGGGGCTTTCTCTCGTTGTCCTCTTTACACTTCAATTTTACCTGTGCCGGCCTGTTCCATGAACATGGGGCAATTAACGTTTCTCATGGTTTTTTTAGTGTATTTTGTAATTTTCGCTCGAATCGGAAAAGAAAATCCCTTTATTTTCCTGTGACTCCTGTTATACGATACTGTCCAGACGCAAAAAGAGGTGCCGCGGCACCTCCTATATGTAATGTTAGGGCTTTTTTTCATTCGGTATTGTTCTGTATGGTTAGCTATTTCAATGTCTTGAAGGCCCAGATATGCAGCTTGTTTGCCCCTCCTACGATATGTTCATGATGTTTGTTCCAGAATGGGGAATCGGGATTCAAGCGCTCTGTTTTTATCATTTGATAGCGTCCAATGTCCGCGATGAGGAATTCCTCCACGATCAGATTAGGCTGGTCCGTCCCCTCATAGATTTTGTATTCCCGTCCACCATGCTCGTCTGTATTTCGTTTCAAATCGGGCAGAAGTTGCATAAAAGTATCTCTTTTCTCTGAAACGATTTTGTATTCGATAAAAACCTTGACCTCCACTTCAAGTTCCTCCTCTTCATTACACATTCATTTCCTATCCCTTTATTACGGCTGTTTTCGTTCTACCGGGTCCTGCCAACGTTTGGTTAGCGTATTATCGATGCCGAATTGGTCCAATGTCCGCGCCACAATATGGTTTACCATGTCATCTAATGTCGTCGGTTTGTTGTAAAATGCGGGCATCGGCGGCAGGATAACCGCGCCCATCCGCGAAAGTGCCAGCATATTTTCCAGATGTATGTCGCTTAGCGGAGTTTCGCGAACGAGTAACACGAGTTTTTTGCGTTCTTTTAATATGACGTCAGCTGCTCTGCCGAGAAGTCCCTCGGCGAAACCGACACGGATAGACGCCAATGTTTTCATGCTGCAGGGGGCAATGATCATACCGTCAACGCGAAACGAGCCGCTAGATATGGATGCAGCCTGGTTCATCGGATCGTGTACGACAGCCGCCATACTTTTGACTTGCTGCACCGTATAGCCCGTTTCCAGCTTGATAGTCGTTTCCGCCCATTTGGACATCACCAGATGCGTTTCCACTCCCAATTGCTGAAGAACTTCTAACAGGCGAATCCCGAATATTGCTCCGGTCGCTCCCGAAATACCTACAATCACCCTCATCTTCTGTCCCCTCGTTTCAATGTCTTTATAAGACCAGTAGTTACATATAACACATCCAAGCAAGCATTTTCATAGGTATGAATAGGGGGGATGTAACATTATCCGGGTTATTGATAAAGGTCTGACCAAATTATGAAAACCAGAGTTTGAAAAGTCCTTCATTGATTCCTAAATTATACATGTAATAAAAACCAAACAATGCACTTAGGGCTCCGGTTGCCAAAATCAATTTTGTATTCAAGTTCCGCTTTTTTACACTTAAAACAAAAGGCAGCCCGATGATATGGAACGGAGCAGATCGGATTCGGCAACTGGACCATTGCCTGGACTCAGCCAGGTCTTGTCGGGAGATTTGATATTAACCCCGAATTGGACTTGGCATTCTCATCATAATCCGACCAATGAACAAATCATTTGGATGGATATTATCGATGGCTCGATGTATTCCGTGGAAATCCGACCTTGCATAAATACCGACCGCCACCGAACCGGAAAAAGTACGGCCACGGCTATCCGTCACATTTTCGAATAAAAATCCGCGCCGCTGCTCTTCTTCCAACCCCCGAAATTGCCATCTTACTAGCGGCATCAATTCCGTATCCTTATTGACAGATTTTGTGATACGGTGCAGCTTCTCTTTGGAATCCAACAGTTTTATGTGAGTACGCAAATCCTGTTTCACTGACATCTTTTTCACTCCTTTTTTATAAAAAAACAGCCTTTAAGAATCTTTCGATTCTTAAAGGCTGTTTTTTGTCTGCGAGAGTTAGTAGTTGAAGCTACTAAAGCAGATAAAGAGCCGAATATGAATTAACATTTTGTATATATGAAACCGCTTTCTAAATAAAAACTACATTGTCTTTTCTTAATTTAACATACAACGGGGTTAATTTCAAGATAAAAAAGAAAGCTAACAAAACCTGTAGTCGTAAGCCGCGTTATACAGCTGGACGATCTCCTCGTGGGTCGGAATCTTCGGATTATTCGCGGGACTGCCGCTGTCGAGAGCATCGAACGCCATTTTATGGACAGCGTTCGCCCATTTGTCCCGTTCGATCCCCCACTGGTTTATATTCGGTATGCGCAGAGAACGGCACAATTTTTTGATGGCGTCAATCGTCATGTCCGCGCGCTCCGGGATGGCGGTACCGGTCGTGTCCAGCCTCATGGTCTGCGCAATATGGGCAAGCCGTTCCTCCGCGCTGCTTTTCGTATAATCTAACACAGCCGGCAGCAGCATTGCATTCGATAACCCGTGCGGCACATGAAAGAGTGCGCCCACCGGACGCGACATCCCGTGGATCAGCGTAACCGACGCATTCGAGAAAGCGGCTCCCGCCAGCATGGCGCCGAGCGCAAGTTTTTCTCTCGCCTCCACATCGTCTCCCTGAATGAAAGCTTGATGCAAATGATTCATAATCAGTTCTATCGCCGACAGCGCATACAGGTCCGTTACAGGCTGCGAGCGGCGCGAAAGGTAAGCTTCCACAGCATGGCACAGCGCATCGATTCCGGTAGCCGCCGTAACGGCCGGGGGACAGGAAACGGATAATAATGGATCGACAATGGCTATCGCAGGAAGCAGCGCCGGATCCGAAATCATCATTTTCACATCGTTCGCCGTATCGATGATGACTGTGACTTTGGTGACTTCAGATCCGGTTCCCCCCGTGGTGGGCACGGCAATGAGCGGGATCGGTTTGGTGCGGAACCGGTTTTTGCCGCCGACGTATTTGCTGAGATGGCCTTCGTTGGTCATGAATACCGCCACGGCCTTGGCAGTATCGATACAGCTTCCTCCGCCTAAAGCGATGATGACGTCGCATTGCTCCTGACGGCAAATTTCTAGCGCTTCCTGCACGTGAACATCGGTCGGCTCTGCATCCACATTCAAATAGGTGGCGTATGGAAACGAATACCGGTTCAGATGCTCGATGCATAAATCGACGTTACCGATCTTTGCCATGATCGGATCGCTGATAATGAACGCTTTGACGCCCAAGAGGCTTGCCTGCTCGCCTACTTGGGTGAAAGCTCCCCGCCCGTATAAGACCTTTCCGGGCATAAGCAATTGATGGATCGATGTCATGCCGGGCCTCCTTATTGTTCTGTAGAATGGGTGTTCCGTTCAGGGATAAAGCAGATGCAAGCCGGATTTGACTCATGAATTGGATCGCCACTTGTATAAACGTATATATTGTATACGCTTCCATATTTAGTAATAATACCATGCCCGGGCGACTCTAAACAAATTTCCGGTTTGCCCGGCCGTTTCGTGTTCTCCGTACACAAACAAAGACCCCACGATTCTACTCGTAGGGCCTCTTTCATGAGCTTTCATTTCTGCTAGGTGCGGTTCCATCCTGCCGTCAGGTGGCGTGACTTTGGCTGGTAACCTGTTACTTGAACCAGCCCTTCTCCTTGAACCGCATAATCGCTTCGATCCGGTTACTGACGCCGAGCTTATCCAGAATAGTGGAAATGTAATTGCGGACGGTTCCGGTTGTAATGTACAGCTCGCTGGCGATTTCCTTCGTATTCTTGCCGTCGGCGATAAGGACGAGCACTTCCTTCTCCCGCTCGGTCAACGGACTTTCTTCGCTATAAGCCTCATCCACCAGCTCCGAGGCGTAGATGCGCCTGCCGGCCATGATGCTGCGGATCGAGTCAGCGAGCTCCTCGCTGGGGCTGTCCTTCAGCAAATACCCGTTGGCGCCTGCCTTGACGGCCCTCTCGAAGTAGCCGGAGCGGGCGAACGTGGTGAGAATCATCACCTTGCAGCCGGATCCCTTCAATTCCTCGGCCGCGTCCAACCCGCTCTTGCCCGGCATCTCAATGTCCATGATGCAAATATCCGGCTTATGCAGGTGAACCAGCTTCACGGCCTCCTCGCCGTTGCTCGCTCGACCTACGACCTTCATATCCTCTTCCAAATCAAGCAGGGAAGCCAGAGCGCCCAGCAGCATCCGCTGGTCCTCGGCAATCACAATTCGGATCATGTCCCCGCCTCCTTCTCCGCTGGTTTGAAGACGTTCGGCACTTTCATCACGAGTAACATTCCATGATCGGAACTGATTTCCAAACTTCCGTTCACAAATTCAAGCCGCTCTTTCATGCCCCGCAGTCCGTTCCCCCGGACGCATAAGGATTCATCCGCTATGCCGATCCCATTGTCCTTCACCCGGATAACCAACTCGGTTCGCGATGGTTCGATGGCAATCGAGCACATCGATGCGCCGCTGTGCTTCACCACGTTGGTGACAGCTTCCTTCAGGCACATGCTGAGCACATTCTCGGTCATCAAGGAGGTGTCGGTCAGCTTAGGGTCCCCTTCCAAAACGAACTCAATTTGAGCCGCTCTACAGATCTGCTCAATTCGAAACATCTCATCCTCCAGCTTCGTACCGCGCATTTGGGTAACCATCTCCCGGACTTCCTTCAACGCGGTTCTGGCCGTCTGCCGGATTTCCTGGATTTCGATCTGGGCCTGGTTCGGGTTCTTATTTATTAATTTACCCGCCAAATCGCTCTTTAAGCCAATTAAGGAGAGCTTCTGCCCTAACGTATCGTGCAGATCGCGGGCGATGCGTTGGCGTTCTTCCAGCTTGACCAGCTCGGAAATTTTCTTATTCGCATTCTCCAGCTGTCCCTGTAATTGATCCCTTTTGTTCCGGTCGTAGGTGGTGACGGGAAGTAGGATCACGGCAATCAGACTGAGCAGGACGAACGGGAGCTGGGTAATAAATACAGGATTTTTCGATACGAACCCATAGTTGATAGTCGCCAGCGTGCTAACCAGATGAATGGAGTACAACGTAATAAATCCGATCCGATTTTGTATATTGCCGATAAAAAAAGCCAAAAAGAGGGAGAAATACACATAGCCGAACTGCAAGGTCATCGTGATGGAAATCAATATTTGCACGCTTGTCCAAAAGTACACCAGCCAGCCTTTGGAAACAAAGGACAGCACGTAGCAAACAAAGAACACGATAATCATGATGAAGCCGATCACCACTTCGTACGTAGAGGATGACCGGAATATGAAATAAAACGGAAGGATGTAAAAGACGACCCACACATAAGGACTAAGACCCGTATTTTTGTGAAAAATTTGATACCACTTCTGCATGGTCGCCCATCCTTTGTTCTTTGCCGATAAAGTTACTTGTATCATAACATAAAGGTTTGGCGCAGAGTTACTTTCCTTGCAGACTCGGGCTATGTTTTTTTATGGAATGGACTGCAGGATCGGTCTTGCCGAGCACCCGTTTGATGTCTCTGAAACCGACAAACGTTTTGTTACGCTCATCCCATAGATGGAAACGAAGCGACTTCAGGCTGGTGCGGAGCGTAATGGTCGTCGCCATTTGAAGGGGCGGCGTAGCCTCATGCGCCTTCTCCAGGTTATAGTTCGGTACTTTCGGACTTAAATGATGAACGTGATGAAATCCGATGTTGCCCGTGATCCATTGCAAAACCGTGGGAAGCTTGTAATAAGAGCTCCCCTCCACCGCGGCTTTCACATAGCTCCATTCTTCTTCGTTCTCAAAGTAGGAATCCTCGAACTGATGCTGGACATAGAACAGCCAGATGCCCAACAAGCCGGATACGAAGAAAATCGGCCCTTGAACCATGACGAATGCTTGCCAGCCGACAGCCCAGATCAACAGCGCATACAAAGCGACCAGGAGTACATTCGTCAAATAATTGCCCATGCGCTCCCTGCGTCTCGCTCCCTTGCGGTTAAACCGGTACTGCAGCAGAAAAACAAAGCTCGGTCCGAGTCCGAACATGACGAGCGGATTCCGATAAATCCGGTAAGCGATTCGCCGCCACAATGAAGAAGCCGCATATTCGTCCACGGTCAAAATCCATATATCGCCGATCCCCCGTTTATCGAGGTTGCTGCTCGTCGCGTGGTGGATGGCATGAGCATTTTTCCACTGTTCATACGGACAAAGCGTAAGGACACCCGTAATGGTGCCGAGTATATCGTTAGCCAGGCGGTTCTTGAAGAACGATTGATGACAGCAGTCGTGAAAGATGATGAACGTCCGAACCACAAACCCGGCCGCAACGATCGCGATCGGCAGCGTTAACCAATACGAAACGGACAGGCTAAGATACGCGCCGTACCAGAGCAGCACAAGTGGAACCAGGGTGTTGACAAGCTGCCGGATACTCGCTTTCGTATCGGTTTTCTCATAAGGAGCGACGTTCTTTTTCAGATGGGCTATGCTAGCTTGGTGCATTGCGGGCTTCCTCCTCGATATGACGCGCGGGGAACGTTGTTGAACACCGGACGCAGTTTTCTATCTTCAATTATAGAAAATGCAGCCCGTTCGCTGTAGTCATAAACGTCAAGTAGAAGGTATGACATTTGTCATATAGGAGGAGGTTTGCGGTTCGTATTCTCGCTAGCAGCCATTGTGATCGTGCCACCCTTTCGACATGCACGCAAAAAGACCAATCAACAAAATCCTGACTGGTCATGATGTTCTCTGGATTAAGCGATGCTCATTTGCTGCCTGGAACAAAATCGGCCCGGTTAATGAAAGTTAACATCAATTTTTTTCTTCGTATCGGGTTTGGTTTTAGGCATACGAATTTCAAGTACACCATTCTTATAAGTCGCTGTAACGCCTTCTGAAGATACGCTTGAAGGCAAGCTGATGGAGCGTTGAAAACGGCCGACAAAACGCTCCTGCCTGTGCAAATTTTCTTCTTTGACTTCGTTTGCTCTGTTGATGGACCCGGTAATGGTAAGGATGTTGTTGTCAATATCGATATTCACATCTTCTTTCTTTTCTAATCCCGGTATATCGCAAGTAGCCACGACTTCATTTTCGGTTTCATGGACATCAACCCTTAAACTGCCGAGATTTTGACCGAATCCTGTTTTAAAAGTCGACAAGTCTCCTGTGAAGAAACGGTCAAGCTCCCGTCTCATGTTTTCGAGATGTCGGAATGGTTCATAAGGGATTAGCTGCATCTTAAACGTTAGCCTCCTAGATCGTTGTTTTTGGATGAACAAGATTATAATTTCTCGAAAACCAAGCAATTATGCAAGGAAGCGTTTGATTAAATTGTGGAATGGCTTCCAAGAAAACCCCTTTTACCCGCTCGTTAACTGCCCGTATATCTCTAATAACCTGCCCCCGACTTTCATGCTGTCGTGATAATCTTCTGTGAATTTCCTCGACTCTACCCCCTTCTGAAACCGTGTCTCCGGCGATAATAATAAAGATTTCAGCACGTCATAGAACGTATCCGGATTGGCATTGCAGATCGGGGGTTGAGTCGGATACCGGCTCATCAGATCATCCCGCACATAGGCGATGACGGGCTTTCCGAAAGCCATCGATTCTACACAAAGCAAGCCATAAGAGCCGGTTATAATTTGATCGACAATAATGTCCGCTTGTCGGTACAACTGTTTAGCTTGCTCATGGCTGGTTTTATCTACACGTTGATAACGGAACGGAATTTCCCGCTGAAGCATTTCGATCGTCCGTTCTATCACATCAACGTTGATTGAAAGCATCTTGAGCCATCGGTTGATCGAGAACAGAAATAAGGAAACTAATTGCATATAATTTTGACAAAAGACACTTGCTTGCTAAAGCGGCAAGTGTCTCATTTTTTGTCCTGCAATGAAATGACGGATATATTCTATCAATTTCAGTTTCTCTCATTATCAAACAAATGTCTTATCCATTTCAGCCCAACCTCATCAAGATTGGTTATATATTCTTGCCCCCGCCCTGTAGTTTGAACAAAACAAGTTTCATCATCAAAAAGCAGCCATCGTTCCTTCGCTTTTTCACGTTTATTAAGGTATGTTGGGCGGTATCTATCTTCGTAGAAAAACGCAGGTAATCTCCAAATACTTGGAATATTTTTATGTAACTTGGAAGAAAGCATCTGTCGATTGACCAGTCTTGGAAAATATCCGCAACCGGGTATGTCCAGATCATCAAAGAGTTTCTCTGCCGCTAGATATATGGTATTGTTTTTTCGGGATTTAAAGTCCGATTCAGTAGAATGGGGATGGTTCGCATTAATTACATCTTCTGGAACGTCAAAATAATCCTCAATCACCTTCTCAACCTTCAACCAGCCATAGATGTAATAAACACCTTTATTCCAACTGGCACTAGGATCAAGAGGATGTAATCTCCCGCTGATTGGAATAAACCTGCTGTAAAACAGAAATATGCTCCCCTTACCAACCTTATTACCCTTCAAATGACCTGCAGCTGCCTTAGATTGCCCAAAAGCCCCCACCATTGGCATATCCTTTAACCAAGGGCACCCTCCTAACATTGGGTCGAAATGAGCAAAGCTATTTTTAACAGCACTCTTTGTCTTTAAACTATATTTTAATGATTTAGTATAAATAAGATCATACATATTTTCCGCACTAATATTTTCGAAATAGTTTCTCTTTAACTTCAGATCTTTATAACGAATCGCTCGATTTTCAATCTCATCTTCTGGAATGGGGATAACTATATATTTTCCTGTCTCGGGGTCATAAGGCGAGTACCCATAGCCTGAGTCAGAATCGAATCCTTTACGACTTAAAATCAATTTTTCCAGATCAAACAACTCCCTGCATGATACAAATTGTAGTCCATTAACCGTAAAAACAAAGGAAAATCAATCTTATTAGTACATGGCCAATAACCTGGAGATAACTACTTTTTGTAAATCGTCGATATTATTAAACTGAGATAACTCAAGTCCCCAAAACTCTACTTCTGCATCTTCATCCTCATATTTAAAAACGGATCCATCGGACTTAAACGAAATATCAGTTTCAAATGCGCAATATTTTATCCACCAATATTGAGGTCTAGATTCTTTATTTTTTAACTTGCAAAATGCTGCAATGAGACATGGGCTCAGTACTTCATAATTAAAATGATAAAACTGAACATTTAATCCTAGCAATTTACTAGAAGACTTATTGTCTTGATGAGAATAATAGCGCGTCATATATTGAGGAAAAAAGGTTCTTGGCTGGTCAGGTGACTGATTAATATCCTTACTTGACTCGCTGCCTATTGTATTCCCATGTATAGGTAAAAAGCCAGCTTTCGAAAAAACGATATCTGCATCTTTTAAAAGAAGTATGCTATTGTTTACGATGTTACGCACATTCTCAATAGATATTCGCATTATCTCACTTTGTTCCATTCGATATCCTCCTATATCCCCACGATAATGATTCAACCGGACTTGCGTGATACCTTACATTCTTCTTAAATGCCCATGCAAGCTTGCTTACGTGTGATACATTGAATCCATTGAAAGTTTTCATGTCTTTTCTAGCTAAGTAGCTTTTAAGATCATCAATGATTAACCCGTCCGTTGCAGATAAAGGTACATCCGTAAGACTTGAATATATCGACTTCCAAGACAGCCAGTATAACTGTTCTTTGGTAAATGAACATTTTCCATGTACTTGTATAGATCTGATGGTTTCGGCTAACTCATTCCGTGGTATATAAGATTCCAATGTTACATACAACATGCTTATCGATAAGATTCGATCCTGCTTTAATCCGATTTTAGAATAATTGGCCACAACGTATAGATCTTCGATCTCCCTGGCAAGCTGATCACGTTGACCATTAGTCCGTTCCGTTTCATCAATAGTATAGTCTTCGGTACTAGACTTTTTCGACAAATATTTAGCTTCCATCCCTACCAAGTGATCTCCTTGAGAACTGTGCAAGACAAGCACTAGATCCGGTTCACTATTACGAAGTTTTGGCCAAAAGTGGTAACTTGTCCCTTGGATGTCATTCGGAATGAAAAGTGCTCTATTATCTAGACTTATAGCATTTCTCAATACATTCACAATAACAGCTGGTGAACTTAAATATTTCAACATACCAAAGATGTTGGAAGTTAAAATATCCTCACTCCATGTTAATTCTGAAGAAGTTTTTCCATACAATTGCGCTTGTAGCATTGGATACCACCTTTCTTCGTTCTCTTCTTGATTGCAGTTCGATACCTGAAGGAAGAAACATTTATTTAATCTTAATAAATAAAGGAATCTTCATACTTCGTTTGTAATAACCCGAGAGATGGACACTTTGGAAAAAGTGCCCTCTCTCGGGTTTTTAACATTACTTACCACACTCATCATTGGGGATCAGAGAAAAGGTGTTTTTGCTTCCGAAACAATATGGGAAGTATCAACTCAAACTTTAAACCAAACCATCGCCTCTGAGTCTCGGATAGTCGAACATTATTACAGACATCAATTCTCAGCTCCATAAAGGAATTCGCGTTGTGTAAATGGTACTTGGTCTAATACTTTCACGTTGAAATTCCTACTAAATAATATAACGAAAACTCCGGACAGTTACTTTGTCACGGAGCGTTTATTCTCGTAAATAACGATTATGTTACATTCATAAAGAGTTTTTTAAATAACATACTTTTCTTATTTAACAAACTAATCTTGTAACGAATTTTATCTTTATATGATGTAACATCAAAAATTTTCATGGTAGATCTCCCTTTTGTACGTAAAAAGACCATATCCATTGCGAAACTGATTTGAAATTGCCAGGCTCTTTTATTTCCATCTAAATATTTACTCAATAAGAACTGATCCTCTAGAAATGTTCTAGGTATACAAACGAATTGATCTGTATCTCCGAGAATAAAAAGGAATGCATTTATCTTTTTATTTATGGCTTGCATCCCCCCTTTTGTAGACAAAGAATAACGGAAGTTTTGTTCAAATGGTGCTGTATTATCATGTATTTTCGATTTGAGAATCTTTATTACGTACTTTTGATCTATCTTATAAACATTCTTCCATAATTCTTTTCTACATGTTCAAAAGTTTCTATATTTCGTTTACTTACAATTTTTTGTAAAAATTCTTCATAATCATTAGATTCGAATTGATCTTCAATTAGCTGAATAATATTTTCATAATGCTCTTTTAGATCAGAATATTTATTATTAAGGTGTTCAATAGTTTCCTGGTTAATATTGAGTGGGGTTGAGGGCTGCACGAATCGTCTTTGAATATGATCAATTTGTTTTGCCGAAGGTCTAAATCTTTGCATTTCTTCAATGTTTTTAACAAATCCACTGTACGTGAAATTAGCAGATCCTATATATATTATACTTTTATCGATTAAATATAGCTTAGCATGCAAATTTTTCAAAGATCTTAATTCAAACCCCATAGCTTGTAATAGTAATAGCGATTCCGGCTGTACAGCTCCCGTAACATATTCAGTACCAATAGGTAGTGTAATAAATTGAGAGCTTTTTATTCCTTTATTATTTTTAAGAGCTTCTTGAATTTTTTCCACTGCAAAGTTATTAATATAAGGTGAAATTATTGTCAACGATTTTGCATTTTCTAAGTCATTTAAAAGATTATTAAGAAATCCTTGCCCTTGGAGTCCCTCCATACCGATACCTCTTTATTTAGTTTAGAAGTTCCTTTATACAAAAAAGCCTATAGTAAGATAACAGTAGACGAAAGTTTGCAATTATTGACTGTTCCTTTTATACCAACAGATTGCTCATAATTTACACATTATCTTTGAAACAATATTCACGATGCCATGTCATATACTGGGACTGTTGATCATTTACTTTTATTTTCATATCTTCATGAAGGTTCATTAAAACCCTTGTTGTTTCATCAAGTAGTTTCGAAATAAGCATGGAACCGTTATCCATGAATGTAATATAACCTTTATCAAACATTGCATCATGATTTGGACATAGCAGTAAACCATTATTTAGATCTAACCGTTCATGGTTGGCCGCATCCTTCCACGGTTTAATATGACTAGCTATTAAAAACGGCTCAAACGTAACACCACAGAGAGCGCAGCAAGAATTTTGTTTTAACAAGCCTTTTTTAAATACAGATTGCCCAATACGCGCTTTCGTTAGCATCTCTCTGTCTGTATGACTTAAGATCTCCTCGGCAACATCCTCTATGAACGTCCGATTTAAGTCAAATAATTCATACTCGTCAATGATACCTTTTCTTTTTTTGGCTGTATATCTAAGTCCGATGGCGATATTGGTTCCTAACAAAACAACCGTAAAACCTAATTTAATTAATACATCATTTGTTTCATCTCCACCACCGTGACCTTCTAGAAATCTACCATTTAGATCTAAATTAGCATAACGTAGTACTTCCTTTGGAGGATAACGTTTCCCTTGATAAAGCAACTCAAACTTTGTAGGAGGGTTTATATCAACTGGGTCCATTTGTTCAATTCTTTGAAGAGAATTTATTATATTATTCCGGGTGAAATTAGGCATTTGCATGTAAACTGCCCCTTGCTTCTTAATATTTTTGCAGCTCATTTTCTATATAACGAATGCTCCCGACATCAATATGTCATGGAGCATTTGTGCTTATAATAACAATTATATGACTTTAGGCTCTTCTCTTTGTCCAAAATATACCTTTACCATGTAAATTCCCCATATTTTGAAATACATCTTCTTCCGTTGTTTTTGAACAAGTACAAGATTTATAATCTTCGTTACATTTACTACAATTAGATTCCGCAAAATACACTGGTGCCACCTGCAGTCTCCCTTTTTCAATTTCTTCAACAATATCTTTTTGTGATAACAAAAACTTGAGTTCTACCATCACTGCTTTATTTTTTTCATCAAAATAGGGTCTGAAATCATTATGATCTAGGAATTTTCGTTCAAAATAAAGTAGACCTGTATATTTCAACATTTCACCAAGACGGGGCTTATCATTTGCTTCTGGGAAGTTTCCGCTTAAGAATGTCGCTGCTGTTTCACACCAATCAGCACAATTTGTTTCAGTTGTTGGGAATTTACTCCCCTGAAAAGCCAACCACTGTAGTATATCTTCTATATGCCCGGCAAAAGAGAATATTGCATTTTTTGTTTCATAACTGATTCCAATGTTGAAAGTAATGGCACGATCATGATTTCTATTACTCCAAGATCCGCAAATTTCACGGATAACTTCTAACGTCACATTAGCTGATTCAACAGCATTGACACCTCTATGAAGTATTAGAGGAAAGTTTGTAATCATATCTTCAAAATATAATAATTCAATTCCTGATGGGGGCATTTCTATTGATTCTCCACGTTTTTTAAGGTTTTTAACTATTTCCAGAGTATCGGCTTCAATATAACGACTTTCAAC
>NZ_VIDW01000027.1:0-70500 GCF_006519665.1 Paenibacillus sp. tmac-D7
CATGCGGCGCGAGCTGGAGGCGGCGCACGCTCGCGGCGAACGCACGGGCGCGCTCGTCTTCGCTGAGCACGCGGATGCCGTGCAGGCCGACCATGCGGCCGTGTGCGGCCGCCTCTCCGACCTGGCGTCGGTCGGGCGGGAGCTGTACGCGGCGCTCCGTTCGTTCGACGAGGCGGACGCCACGTTCATCGTGGCGGAGGCTTGTCCCGAGGAAGGGATTGGCGCCGCAGTCATGAACCGCCTGCGTAAAGCCGCAAGCGGCCGCATTTTACAAGTGTAAGGATCATGATGCTTCCTGCAGGAAGACATGTTTCCCCCTTGTCCCGCATAGGTTGGTTAGGAGTGGGACAGGGAGGTAGAAGGCATGGATTTGGCAGCACCGCTGTATTGGGGACAACTCGTGTCCACCGGCTTACTGGCGCTGGCCCTCGGATTGGATGCGCTATCGCTTGGCCTCGGCATTGGGATGAGAGGCATCCGCAAGCTGGATGTATTGAAAATCAGTGTCGTGACCGCGCTCTTTCATATGGTCATGCCGCTGGCCGGCATGTGGACAGGCGGTTACTTGAGCGTGCTGCTCGGGAAAGTGGCGACGGTAGGCGGCGGTCTCCTGCTGGTGCTCCTTGGCGCACATATGGTGTACAGCGCGCTGCAGTCGAATGAAACGCGGGGCCACAACCACCGGAACTTTTGGGGATTGATGCTGTTCGCCTTCAGCGTTAGCATCGATTCGTTCTCCGTGGGCGTGTCGCTGGGGATGTTTGCCGGAGACGTGATGATGACGGTGCTGATGTTCGGCGCCGCCGGCGGTCTCATGTCGATCGCCGGATTGCTGCTCGGCCGGCGCGTGGGCGAGTGGACAGGCGAATACGGCGAGGCGCTGGGCGGCGTCATCTTGCTCGCCTTTGGCATTCATTTTTTGTTCTAAGCGCCTAGTTATCCATAATTGGGCGATTTTGAGGTAAACTAAGAAAGGCAGGACCATTCTTATCATAATGGATGAAGAAAGCGGGGAGAGAAGATGAACCGGATTTTGTTCGTATGTACAGGCAATACGTGCCGCAGTCCGATGGCGGAGGGGATCATGCGCAGCATATTGGCGGAAGCGGGGTTGTCCGACATCGAGGTTCGCTCGGCCGGCGTGTCGGCGTACCCGGGAACGCCGATCTCCGATCATGCCGCATCCGTGCTTTCCATGAAGGGCAGCAGCGGGCCGTCGGAATCGACGCTTCTGTCACAATCGCTGGTCGATTGGGCCGATTTGGTGTTAACGATGACCTCCAGCCATAAAAGACATACGATCCAGCTGTACCCGGAAGCGGTCGATAAGGTGTATACGCTGAAAGAATATGTGCAGGATGACGCGGGAGCAGCGGTCAAAATCGCGGAAATCGAAACGCTGCTGACAGAGGTTCAGCTGAAGCAGGCGTTGTCCGAGCCGGTGACCGACGAGGAGCGCCGCCGTATCGAGGAACTGCAGCAAGAGGTGCCTTCGCACGATATCGCTGACCCGTATGGCGGCTCGCTTCGGATGTATCAGAGCGCAGCCCAAGAGATAGAGGAATGCTTAATCAAGCTGGCGGCGAAGCTGCGGGCGAACCGCTAACCGCCGGTCCGCTCTACGATTCGAAGCCGTAACAAGTTAGGCTTTACAGCCATCGCGGAATGGGATATGATAATTGTAACAACATCAGACCCGGTGTAACTGGCGACAAGTGGATTCAACCACGGTGGAGCATCGGGATATACGGCCGGTCGCCTGGGCAAAGAGCAGCATCACGCGGGATATCTCGCGTTGTGTCATGCTCTTTTTTCGTTTTTTTGCCGTCGCGTTTTGAGTTATAATGAAATGGACAATAGCGAGGAGGGCGAGAGAGATGAAAATTGCAATGGGTGCGGATCACGGCGGGTATCGGTTGAAGGATGTGATCAAGCCGTTCATTGAACAATTGGGTCACGAGGTCATCGACTACGGCTGCGATTGTTCCGATTCTGTCGATTATCCCGATTATGCGATTCCGGTCTGCGACGACGTGGTGTCGGGGAAAGCGGACAGAGGGATTCTGATCTGCGGCACCGGCATTGGGATGACCATTGCGGCGAATAAGGTGCCCGGCATCCGCTGTGCGCTTGTACATGATTTGTTCTCGGCGAAAGCGACGCGGGAGCATAACGATTCCAACGTGTTAGCAATGGGCGAACGCGTGATCGGCCCGGGGGTTGCCCTAGAGATTGTGAAAATTTGGCTGGAAACCGAATTTTCCAATGGAGAACGTCATAAGAACCGCGTCGGCAAAGTGAAGGCGCTTGAAGATAAATACGCGCTGCATCCGTAACCGGAGAGAGGGGCGCGACATGAACATTCCCAATATCGGACAAGATGCTTCCGCGGTTGCTCCGGATCTGACGATGGTCCGCTCGCAAGCGGAGACGATCCTGCGCGAGCTTGCCGCGGCAGGACACCTCGAGCCCGGACGGCTCTTGGTTATCGGGACAAGCACGAGCGAGGTGCTCGGACGGCATATCGGAACGTCGGGGAGCGAAGCGGTGGCCCGACAGTTGTACGAGGCGGTGGAAGCCGTGCGGGCGGACGCCGGGTTTTACCCGGTGTATCAGTGCTGCGAGCATTTGAACCGGGCGCTCGTCTTGGAGCGCGAGGCGATGGAGCGGTACGGCTTCGAGCAGGTAAGCGTCGTGCCGGTGCCGAAAGCCGGCGGGTCGATGGCTGCTTATGCTTATCGGCATTTACGGTCTGCCGTGGTCGTCGAGACGGTGCAGGCGCACGCGGGCGTCGATATCGGCGGGACGTTGATCGGGATGCACCTGAAGCGGGTGGCGGTTCCGTTCAAGCCGTCGGTGCGGCGGATCGGCGAAGCGTTCGTGCAGGCGGCGTTCACCCGTCCGAAGCTGATCGGGGGCGCCAGAGCGGTGTATGCGGCGGATATGCAGCAGCCTGCGAATGAAACCTGCGAATAAAGTTGAGAAACGACTCTGAATTTATACCTGACATCAACGGGAGGAACCTTATCATGGACTTTTTACGTAAACAAGATCCGAAAATCGTCGAAGCAATGAATCTGGAGCTCGGCCGTCAGCGCGATAAAATCGAGCTGATCGCTTCCGAGAACTTCGTGAGCCAAGCGGTGCTGGAAGCGATGGGTACCGTATTGACGAACAAATATGCGGAAGGCTACCCGAACAAGCGGTACTACGGCGGCTGCGAGTACGTCGATATCGTCGAAGATATCGCCCGCGACCGCGCGAAAGAGCTGTTCGGCGCCGAGCACGCTAACGTCCAGCCGCACTCCGGCGCGCAAGCCAACATGGCCGTATACCTGGCGGCTCTTCAACCCGGCGACACGGTTCTCGGCATGAACCTTGCGCATGGCGGTCACTTGACGCACGGCAGCCCGGTGAATGCCTCCGGCATTTTGTATAACTTCGTGGCGTATGGCGTTTCGGAGAAAGATTCCCGCATTGACTACGACGACGTCCGCAAAGCGGCGTTCAAACATAAGCCTCGTCTGATCGTAGCGGGCGCCAGCGCGTATCCGCGTACGATCGACTTTGAAGTGCTTGCGCAAATCGCGAACGATGTAGGCGCGCTGTTCATGGTTGACATGGCGCACATTGCCGGTCTCGTGGCGGCAGGCCTGCACCCGAATCCGGTGCCGCATGCGCACTTCGTGACGACGACGACGCACAAGACGCTCCGCGGTCCTCGGGGCGGCTTGATTCTGTGCCGCAAGCCGTGGGCGGCGGCGATCGATAAGGCTGTGTTCCCGGGCACGCAAGGCGGTCCTTTGATGCACGTCATCGCGTCGAAAGCGGTAGCGCTCGGCGAAGCGCTGCAGCCGGAATTCACGACTTACGCGCAGAACGTCGTGAACAACGCCAAAGTGTTGTCTGAAGGCTTGCTTGCCGAAGGCATCAACCTCGTGTCCGGCGGTACGGACAATCACTTGATGCTGATCGACCTGCGCAGCTTGAACATCTCGGGTAAAGACGCCGAGCACCTGCTCGACGAAGTCGGCGTGACATGCAACAAGAACGCGATTCCGTTCGACCCGACCAGCCCGTTCGTCACCAGCGGTATCCGCATCGGTACGCCGGCGGCGACTTCCCGCGGCATGGATCAAGAAGCGATGAAGACGATCGCGAAGATTATCGCATTGACTTTGAAAAACCCAACCGACGCCGCCATACACGACCGAGTTCGCGGCATGGTGAAGGATTTGACAGCCCAATTCCCGCTGTATCCGGGCTTGAGCTACTAAGCGAATACGCACGGGGCCGTTATCCGGCCTGCCCAATAAAGACCGATTCTCGTCTGTCCGCGAGCGTCGGTCTTTATTTTTTGCCATTTATGCCGCAGCGGGAATCGGATGCCTGCTCTGGCGTAGTTCTCGGCTTCTCCCGGCAACCAGAGGAACTATGCGCACACTTGCAGCGCCTCTCTTTACGAACCGGCCTCCAGCTTCTTATAATTGTCGCCGTATTTGGCTGCAAGCTGAGGACCGAAGTCGGCCTCGATTCTCAGCATCAGCACGTTGTGGTGATAGGCGTTCGTCAGCGTTTCAACGACGGCGGGGTGATCGGTCTCAAGCGCACTCGGCTTCATCGGTCCTCCGAAGCTTCCGAGCAGCGCGTACCGATGGTCGAACAACATGGTAAATTTACGCGGCTGCCCGGATGCAGGCTCATCGAACCGCCTATGGACGAGCACATGCTTCAGGCGGGTATTCACCTCGCCGAACGACATCAAGATGACGCGAACGCCTTTGTTCTCGGCGTAGACGAGTGCATCTTCCAGGCGCGGCAAGTCTTCGGACCCGATTTCGACGATGACGGAGGCCCGGGCGTTGGCCGTCATTCTTCGCGCCGCTTGCTCCAGCGCGTCTCCGCCTTCCCAATTGTAGAAGGACGGGGCCGTTCTCGGCGGAGTCCGCAGCTGATGAACCAAGCTGTCTGCCGCTTGCTCGAACTCCAGCCGCAGATGACCGACCAGCTGCTGGATCGGTACGGCGTCGTACCGGACCGGATCCCCTTCGATCATGCGGCATGCCCCTTTGTCAATTAAAGAACGCAAAGCCGCATACACGTTCGTACGGGAGACCGACACGCGTTTCGCCACTTCATAGCCGGATAGCTTCGATTGTTCATGAAGCGTCAAATAGCAGCGGGATTCCAAATCGGACAAGCCGATCTTTTTCAATAATTCCATAGGGACACCTGCTTCCTAATACTTGGGTGGTATGTCATAATACTGCCTATTCGGGAAGCTGTCGTCAAGCGGGCAAACCAACACGTACAACTGTTCCACGTGGATCAAATTCGGGGCAAATGTATATTTTTTACGACAGTTGGGATAAGTTCATGCACTTGTGGTATAATAGACGAGATTTGGCGAAAAAAGCTTATAAAAAGCGGTTTGTCGCGCATTTTTAGCGTTTTAGGGGGAAGCTTAGGCATGGGAAAAGTATTCGTTTGCGATCATCCGCTCATTCAGCACAAATTAACGTATATTCGGGATGAGAACACAACGACGAAAGATTTTCGAGAGCTTGTAGACGAAGTGGCGACTTTGATGGCTTATGAGATAACGAGAGATATTCCGCTTGAAAAGGTTGAGGTGCGTACGCCAGTGACTACGGCAGAGGGCCGTGTCATCTCCGGGCGGATGCTGGGATTGATTCCTATCCTGCGTGCCGGACTCGGCATGGTGGATGGCATCCTGAAGCTTGTGCCGGCTGCGAAAGTCGGGCATATCGGTTTGTATCGCGACCCGGATACACTCGAGCCGGTCGAATATTACGCGAAGCTGCCGACCGACGTTCAGGAGCGGGAGCTTATCGTGATCGACCCGATGCTCGCTACGGGGGGATCGGCTAATGCGGCGCTGACGGCGCTCAAGAACCGGGGCTGCACCCAGATAAAGCTGATGTGCCTGATTGCCGCGCCGGAGGGCGTTCAAGCCGTGCAGCAAGCGCATCCCGATGTCGACCTCTATGTGGCGGCCATTGACGATTATTTGAATGATCACGGGTATATCGTGCCCGGTTTAGGGGATGCCGGGGACCGTTTATTCGGCACGAAATAATTTTCGGTGGGGAAAGGGGAAGCCGTATCCATGAAAAAGACGAAAATCATTACGATTTTCGGGACTAGACCCGAAGCGATTAAGATGGCTCCGCTGGTGAAGGAGCTGGAGAAGCATTCGGAGCAGATCGAGTCGCTTGTTTGCGTAACAGCGCAGCATCGGCAAATGCTTGACCAGGTGCTCGACATTTTCAATATTAAACCGAACTACGATCTGGATGTCATGAAGGATCGTCAGACATTGAACGAGATTACAATCCGGGTGCTGCAAGGGCTTGATCCGGTGTTCAAGCAAGAGAAGCCCGATATGATTCTCGTTCACGGCGATACGCTGACCACCTTCCTTGCGAGTTATGCGGCGTTCCTGCATCAAATTCAAGTCGGCCACGTGGAAGCAGGTCTGCGTACCTGGAACAAGCTGTCTCCTTATCCGGAGGAAATGAACCGGCAGTTGACCGGCGTGCTGGCCGATCTGCACTTTGCGCCGACCGGCTGGTCTGCGGGCAACTTGCGGAAGGAGAACAAGCCGGAGGATCGGATTCATATTACCGGAAACACGGTGACGGACGTGTTCCAATACACGGTGCGGGAACAATTTGCGCATCCTGTGCTCGATTGGGCGGCCGGCAAGCGTCTTGTACTGATGACGGCGCATCGCCGGGAATCGCAGGGAGAGCCGCACCGTCAGGTGTTCCGCGCAATAAGGCGCATCGCCGACGAGTTCGACGACATCGCGATCGTATATCCGGTGCATCCGAGCCCGGCCGTGAAGGAACCGGCCTACGAGCTGCTCAGCGGTCATGACCGGATCAAACTGATTGAACCGCTCGACGTGTTCGAGTTCCACAATTTTTATCCGCACGCGCATCTGATCTTGACGGACTCCGGCGGCTTACAGGAAGAAGCGCCTTCTTTCGGCGTGCCTGTCCTTGTGCTGCGGGAGACGACCGAGCGTCCGGAGGGCATTGAGGCGGGGACGCTCGAGCTGGTCGGTACGGATGAGACGAACGTGTACGAACGGACTAAAGCACTGCTGAGCAATGCGGACCTGTACGATCGCATGAGCCGTTCAGCGAATCCGTATGGCGACGGCAAAGCGTCCGGACGCATCGTCGAAGCGATTTTATATCACTTCGGACAGCGCTCTGAAAGGCCGCAAACTTTCCAACCGTGACAATCTGATGACAAACGATACAGCATACAGTTGCACTGTTTGGTTTGAAATGCCGAAAACCCTTGTTCTATCGGGCTTTTTGTGATTTATGTCATAGATGATAAGCAAACTTGTCCAATTGACAAAGATCACTTTACTTAGATAAAATAAACTAGGATTTGGGTTAGAGTTACGAGTCGATCGACCAACCGGCTCAGTGTGTAGCTGTGTGAACGGTTGCAATCCTATGGGACGGCCGCAGGCAGGAGTCTTTTCCGGCGCACGTCCAAAAGGAAGGGTTATGAAACGGCAAAATTCCAATGACAATCCATGGCGTGCCGCTGCGCTCGTCAGCGCTCTGGGAGTTGATGTTGTTTTTTGTACGGCAGCCGGTTATTGGGTTGGGAGCTGGACCGGAACACATCTAGGCAGTCTGAAAGCTTGGGTTATCGGCGGGGTGCTGGTCGGGTTCGCGGTTGGAATCCTGACGTCCATACTGGTTGTGAAAAAGTTTCTGGAGGATAAGCCGTAGAGACATGAAGGACCAGTTGAAAGTAATCGCCCGCATCGCCTTATTCATGATTTCCGCCCTGCTGCTTGTCTGGGCCTTTTTGCCTGCGTACCGGACGTACGCTTCCGGATTCATCCTCGGAACATTGGCCAGCCTGACTAACGCCTGGCTGCTGATCCTGAAGATCGAAACGTTGTCCAAGCTCACCGAGCAGGAAGGAAGAAAGCGCGTGAACCTCGGGACGCTTTCCCGGATGTGCGTAGCTCTTCTGGCCGTCATGATCGCCGTGAAATACCCGCAGTTCAATCTCGTATTCACCATCGCTGGATTATTTTCGGTCCAATTGGCAACACTCCTGATGGGTTATCTTTTTATTAAAAAATAATCATGAAATTCTTGGAAAGGAGGAAAATATCAGATGCATCATTTTCCGGTGTGGCAAATTGGCGGGTTAAATATCGACCTCTCCACGTTTCTGGGGATTATCGTCTCCTGCTTGATTGTGTTCATCTTGGCGCGTTTGTCTGTGAGAAATTTATCCGTAACAAATCCGTCCAAAATGCAAAATTTCATGGAATGGGTCATTGAATTCGTGCATGGCATTATAGCGAGCACGATGCCTTTAAACCGAGTGAAGCCTTACGTTGCGCTTGGGATGACGATCATTATGTTCATATTTGTATCCAACCTGCTTGGACTGCCGTTCGGTCTTGTTTTCTCTTATACGGAGCCATTATCTTTTCTAGGCTATCCGATCATTACAGAGGAAATGATTCATAATGCGCATGGCGGGCACGGATACGAACTGGCTTGGTGGAAGTCACCTACAGCGGATGTCTCCGTTACCTTCGGCTTGGCGATCATCGTGTTCTTCCTGATTCATTATTTGGGATTGAAACAGAACACCAAGCATTACCTGAAACACTATTTCGAGCCGTTCTGGTTCTTCTTCCCGCTTAACGTTATCAAAGAGATTTCCAAGCCCCTTACGCTCGGTTTGCGTTTGTACGCGAACATTTTTGCGGGCGAGGTGTTGATTGCCACGATTTTGATGGCAGGTATTGCCGGAACGCCGCTCTTGATGGCATGGCAAGGCTTCAGTATTTTCGTCGGAGCCATTCAAGCGTTCCTGTTCACTATTCTCACCATGGTTTACATTTCGCAGGCTACCGTTCACGACGAGAGTCACGATAGCCACTAGCATGAAACTATAAAAACAAAATTATTGAGGAGGATTTTAAAATGGAATTTTTGGCAGCAGCATTAGCAATCGGTTTGGGTGCACTTGGCGCAGGTATCGGTAACGGTATGATCGTAAGCAAAACAGTTGAAGGGATCTCCCGTCAGCCTGAATTGCGCGGTACGTTGCAAACAACGATGTTTATCGGGGTCGGTATCGTAGAGGTTGTTCCGATCATCGGCGTCGTACTCGGATTCCTGATCTTCTTCGGTGCTTAATTCCATGACGATTAGGTTTGGCGCGGAAGGCCTGAGCCATCCACGCCTTCGTTTTGCCTAAAATGACTGAAAGGAGTGGCATAGATGAGTTGGCATTGGGAATCGTTCGTGTTTGCGATCATAGCATTTGTGGTGCTCTACTGGCTCCTCAATAAGTACGCCTTCGGACCTTTGTTCGGGATTATGGAAGAGCGCAGACGCATCGTCGCTGAGCAAATTTCGAAAACGGAGCAAGACCGCAAAGCGGCCGAAAGCTTGCTTGCGGAGCAAAAAGAAGCTATGCAGAACGTGCGTAAGGAAGCCCAGACTATTCTGGAGCAAGCCCGCGCGATGAGCAATAAACAAAGTCAGGACATTATCGATCAAGCGAAAGAGGAAGCGGTTCGTTTGAAAGAAGAGGCTGTCCGTGATATCGAGACGGAGAAAAATAAAGCTGTTGCTTCTTTGAGAAATGAAGTCAGCGCGATGTCCGTTCTCATCGCTTCCAAAATTATTGAGAAGCAAATCGATGAGAAATCGCAAGAAGAGCTGGTTGAACACTATCTGAAAGAAGTAGGGGGCAAGCAATGAGCAAGGATACTGTTGTAGCCAAAAGGTATGCAAAGGCCTTGTTCGAAATCGCCCGCGACCAAAATCGCATCAGTCCAATTGAAGAAGAGCTGCAGGCTGTTGTTTCGGCTCTGCGCAGCAATGAAGACTTCTACAAGCTGATCGTTCATCCGGGGCTTGCCGCTTCGGCCAAGAACGAGATCCTTCAACAAGTATTCGGCGCTCAATTGTCGGAGACGGTTTTGAACACGCTTATGCTTCTTGTCGACAAAGGCCGTGAGGAGCTGCTCGAAGCCTTGGTCGATTATTATTCGGCCATTGCGAATGAATCGCTGGGACAAGCGCGCGCGATCGTTTATACGCCGGTTGCTTTATCCGAGCAGGAACTTCAGCAAGTAGCCAGCACATTTTCCACATTGACAAGCAAACAAATCCGCGTGGAATCGGTTATTGATAAAAGCTTGCTAGGCGGCCTTCAAATCCGCGTCGGCGACCGTCTGTACGACGGCAGCTTGTCCGGCAAGCTCAAGCGTTTGGAAAGAACCTTGAATCAATCTCAAGCACTGTAGATAGGGGTGAGGATCGTTGAGTATCAAACCTGAAGAAATCAGCACATTGATTAAACAACAGATTGAGAACTATAAATCGGAAATTCAAGTCGTTGACGTTGGTACAGTCATTCAGGTCGGTGACGGTATCGCCCGCGCACACGGCTTGGAGAACGTCATGGCAGGTGAGCTGCTCGAGTTTTCCAACGGGGTTCTGGGCTATGCCTTTAACCTTGAGGAAAGCAACGTCGGTATCGTTATTCTCGGACCTTACACGGATATCCGTGAAGGCGATCCGGTGAAACGTACCGGCAGGATCATGGAGGTTCCGGTAGGCGAGGCGCTTCTCGGCCGCGTCGTGAACGCACTTGGTCAACCGGTTGACGGCAGAGGTCCAATCGAAACGACGACTTTCCGTCCGGTTGAATCTCCGGCACCAGGCGTTATGGCCCGTAAATCGGTTCATGAGCCTATGCAAACCGGTATTAAAGCTATCGACGCGATGATTCCTGTCGGCCGCGGTCAGCGCGAGTTGATCATCGGGGACCGTCAAACCGGTAAAACGTCGATCGCGATCGATACGATCATCAACCAAAAAGGCAACGGCGTGAAATGTATCTACGTTGCTATCGGTCAAAAACAATCGACGGTTGTCGGCGTTGTCGAGCAATTGCGTAAAGCAGGCGCTCTCGATTACACGATCGTCGTTACGGCTTCGGCTTCCGAGCCATCCCCGATGCTGTGGCTTGCTCCTTATGCGGGCTGCGCGATGGGTGAATACTTCATGTACAAAGGCGAGCACGTCCTGATCGTATACGACGACTTGACTAAACAAGCGGCTGCCTACCGTGAGCTGTCCTTGCTGCTTCGCCGTCCTCCGGGCCGGGAAGCATATCCGGGCGACGTGTTCTACTTGCACTCCCGTTTGCTGGAGCGCGCTGCGAAATTGAGCGACGAGCTGGGCGGAGGTTCCTTGACCGCGCTGCCGTTCATCGAAACGCAAGCGGGCGACGTCTCCGCTTACATTCCGACGAACGTGATCTCGATCACGGACGGACAGATCTTCCTTGAGTCCGACTTGTTCTACTCCGGCCAACGTCCGGCGGTTAACGTCGGTATCTCGGTTTCCCGGGTAGGGGGTTCCGCTCAAACGAAAGCGATGAAAAAAGTTGCCGGTACACTCCGTGTCGACTTGGCTCAATACCGTGAGCTCGCGGCGTTCGCTCAGTTCGGATCGGACCTCGATAAAGCGACGCAAACTCGCTTGAACCGTGGTGTTCGTACGCTGGAAATTTTGAAACAAGGCGTAAACCAACCGTTGACGCTCGAAAGACAAGTAGCGTCCTTGTACACGGTTGTTAAAGGCCACCTGGACGATATTCCGGTTCAAGACGTACGTCGTTTCGAAGAAGAATTCCTTTCTTTCCTCGATTCCAGCCGTGCGGAAATTTTGAACAGCATCCGCGACACGAAAGACTTGACTGCGGATAATGAAAAAGCATTGTCGGAAGCGATCCAACAATTCAAAAAAGGATTTGCTCCTTCGGCATAAACGATAGTACGGCAAGCTTGGAATCAATCTTTTCTACAGCAGGCTTCTCCTCCCGGTGAATGACCATCCAAGGCGACAACGCCAGGTGCCTCTTCCTCGCCGGGAAGGGCCTCGAAAGAGAGGTGAGCAAGTATGGCAAAAGGAATGCGCGAGATTAAGCGTCAAATCAAATCCACACAAAATACGAAGCAAATCACCCGGGCGATGGAAATGGTGGCGGCTGCGAACTTGAGAAGAGCGCAGCAATCGGCCGAATCCGCACGACCTTACGCGGATAAGCTGAAGGAAGTGGTCGGAAGCATCGCTGCAGGCACCAAGGGTGTGAAGCACCCGATGCTGCAAACCCGTGAAGTGAAAAAGACCGGCTATCTGGTCATCACATCGGACCGCGGGCTTGCCGGTGGTTATAATGCGAACGTATTGCGTAAAGTGGCCTCCGAAATTCGCGAGAACCACAAGTCGACGGACGAATACACCATTTTCGTCATCGGCCGTAAAGGTCGCGACTTCTTCAAGAAACGGAATATGCCGATCACGGATGAAGTCACCGGAGTTCCGGATTTGCCGAGCTTCGCGGACATTAAGTCGATCGCGTACGCAGCCGTTGCGAAATTCGAGCAGGGTGAATACGACCAGTTGTTCCTGGTGTATAACCAGTTCAAGAACGCAATGACCCAAATTCCGACGATTAAGCGTCTCCTGCCTTTGGATGACGTGTCCGGAACGGCGACGGCCAGTTACGAGTATGAACCGTCGCCGGAAGGCGTACTGGAAGTTCTGCTTCCTAAGTATGCTGAAACGCTTATTTACAGTGCGGTTCTGGAAGGAAAAGCAAGTGAGTTCGGTGCGCGGATGTCGGCTATGAACAGCGCGACCAAAAACGCAACGAAGATGATCAGCACGTACACGCTTGCTTACAACCGGGCGCGTCAAGCTTCGATCACGCAGGAGATTTCCGAGATCGTCGCAGGCGCGAACGCAAGCAGTTAAGCGGTGTAAATAAGACGAAGGCTTTGCTGGGCAAAGCTTGAAATAGGTTCAAGAAATGCTTACGAAGTCGTTTTGCTGAGGCAAAACAGAGTTAATGCTTACGATGCGGTTTTTGCTTACAGCAAAAACCTGGAGGAGGGAAAACATGAGCAAGGGGCGCGTTGTGAATATCACAGGGCCGGTCGTCGACATCGAGTTCGAGCGTGGGCACCTCCCTGAGATTCTTAATGCAATTCGAATTGAAACAAAAGCGCAAGACAACGGCGGGCAAGACATTAGCCTGACGGTTGAAGCGGCTGTTCACCTTGGCGACAACATGGTTCGCTGCGTTGCGATGTCTTCCACGGACGGATTGGTTCGCGGTGCGGAAGCTGTCGATACCGGCGCTGCGATTTCCGTACCTGTAGGGCCGGCTACGCTCGGCCGCGTGTTTAATGTACTGGGTGAGCCGATCGACGGAAATGCTACCGTAGACCGTACACTGACGAGCCCGATCCACAAATCGGCTCCTGCATTCGACAATTTGTCGACGAAAGCCGAAATCCTGGAAACGGGGATTAAAGTTATCGACCTGATGGCTCCTTATGCCAAGGGTGGTAAAATCGGTCTCTTCGGTGGTGCCGGTGTAGGTAAAACCGTAACGATGCAAGAGTTGATTCATAACATCGCGCAAGAGCACGGCGGTATCTCCGTATTCGCCGGCGTAGGCGAGAGAACTCGTGAAGGTAATGACCTTTACCACGAGATGAAGGAATCCGGCGTTATTTCGAAAACGGCGATGGTATTCGGCCAAATGAACGAGCCGCCGGGTGCGCGTCTTCGCGTAGCCTTGTCCGGCTTGACCATGGCGGAGTACTTCCGTGACGAGGAAGGCCGTGACGTTCTTCTGTTTATCGACAACATCTTCCGCTTTACTCAAGCGGGTTCCGAGGTTTCGGCCTTGCTGGGCCGTATGCCATCCGCGGTAGGTTACCAGCCGACGCTGGCAACCGAGATGGGTCAATTGCAAGAGCGGATCACCTCGACCAAAAAAGGTTCTGTTACTTCCATCCAAGCGATCTACGTTCCGGCGGACGACTATACCGACCCGGCTCCGGCAACGGCATTTGCCCACTTGGATGCAACGACGAACTTGGAGCGCAGCATCGCGGCAGCGGGTATTTTCCCAGCCGTTGACCCGCTGGCTTCTTCTTCCCGTATCTTGACGCCGGAAATTCTTGGCGAAGAGCACTACGCGGTATCGCAAGGCGTAAAACAAATTTTGCAGCGCTATAAAGAGCTTCTCGATATCATCGCGATCTTGGGTATGGACGAGTTGTCCGATGAGGACAAATTGGTCGTACACCGCGCTCGTCGCTTGCGCCTGTTCTTGTCTCAGCCGCTTCACGTGGCCGAGGCGTTTAACGGGATCCCGGGCTTATACGTTCCGGTTAAAGACACGATCCGCAGCTTCCGTGCAATCTTGGACGGCCAATACGACCATCTTCCGGAGCCGGCGTTCCATAACGTCGGTACGATCGAAGACGCGGTCGAAAAAGCAAAAACACTGTAATTGAAACATCGTGCCTATGCCCACTCCCGTCTGGGGGCGGGCATAGGTATACATGAGGCTTACGAGGTGACATTCTGCCGAATGTCCTTAGTTATTGCTTACGAAGCGGTTTTCTGACGAAAACCCTTAGGAGGGGAATCCAAGTGAGCACATTCCTGCTGGAAATCGTAACTCCTGAGCGTAAAGTGTACGCCGAAGAGGTGAACATGATTATCGTAAAGGGAGTCGAAGGAGAGCTTGGTATTCTGCCGAATCACATTCCGCTGGTCACTCCGCTCAAAATCGCACCGATTACCGTAAAGAAGCAAGGGTCGAAAGACGAAATCCTCGCGGTGAACGGCGGTTTTATGGAAGTGCGCAAGGATAAGGTGGTTATACTGGCGGAAAGCGCCGAGCTGCCGGGACAAATCGACGTCGACCGGGCGAAAGCCGCTAAGGAACGCGCCGAGAAGCGTTTGAAAGACGCCAAGCAAGAAAATCTCGATTTCAAACGCGCCGAGCTGGCTTTACAGCGAGCTGTTAACCGGCTGGACGTTTCCGGAAAAAAATAAAAATGTGAGCTAAGCGGGGGAACGACAGTTCCCTCGCTTTTTCACTTTAATCCGAAAATAGGGATGATGGAATACTACCCGGTGTGTAAGAAACGAAGGCTTCGCATTTTTTTATAACGAATCTTAGATTGCGGGAATAACATATGTTGTGTGTCTAAACGGTTTGAGAACCGTTGGAATTGCTCAAAAATGTTAGACACCCCAAAAGCCATTTGATATAATTGGAAAGGCACATATTAACAATTTTTGTGGAAATAATAAGAAAGCTTTTGATCGAAGCCCTTGCGATGAGAAGACAGTCGTCATCGGCTGTAGCGCGGAAGTTCGACGCCGGGTTTCCGCAGAGCCGGATAAGGGCATAATGATACATAGGGAGGCGGTTCGTTCACGATGTACATGAACAATTACGTGGTCGTAGCGATTTTTCTCTTCTTAGGCGTGTTGCTTCCGATTGCAGCGCTTACAATTGGTCGATTATTAAGGCCGCACAAGCCGGTTGAAGAAAAATACACAACGTATGAAAGCGGTAACGAACCGGTAGGAGAAGGGCAAGTTCGCTTTAACATCCGCTACTATTTGTTTGCTCTGATGTTCGTCATTTTTGATGTGGAAACTGCATTTCTTTATCCTTGGGCCGTTGCATATAAGCAATTAGGCTTGTTTGCGCTTGTGGAGATGTGTATATTCGTTGCGCTGCTCATCATAGGTTTACTTTACGCCTGGAAGAAGAAGGTGCTGCAATGGACTTCAATTTAGAAAAAATTACTCCGGAAGAGCGTCAAGAAATGGAACGCACGGTGTTCATGACCACTTTGGAACAGGTCAAGGGCTGGGCGAGAAGCAACTCGCTGTGGCCGCTTACCTTTGGGCTCGCCTGTTGTGCGATAGAGATGATGGGCACAGGCGGCTCGCATTATGATTTGGACCGATTCGGCGTTATTTTCCGGACGTCTCCGCGGCAATCGGATGTGATGATCGTTGCCGGTACGGTAACGAAGAAGATGGCGCCGCTGCTGCGCCGGTTATACGAGCAAATGCCTGAGCCGAAATGGGTGATCGCGATGGGTTCCTGTGCGACGGCGGGCGGTCCGTACGTCAAATCGTATGCTGTGGTAAAGGGCGTCGACCAGATCGTTCCGGTAGACGTCTATATCCCTGGCTGTCCGCCGAATCCGGCCGCGCTGATCTACGGGATCAACAAGCTGCAGGAGAAAATACGCTATGAGGCGAAAACCGGTAAGCAGGTGACCAATCGATGAGTGAGGACCAAAAGCGCGATCGACCCGAAGCAGCCGGCACCGGTATGAGCGGTGAACCGCAAAAGGTAGAGGGCGCCGAAATCACCAAAACGGGCGGAGCGGGCGAGCCGCCGGGCGGGTACGCGGGTGCGAATCCACCTGCAGCGGAACAAGCCGAGGCGGAGAAGGCGGCCTCGACCGATGCGGATAAAGAGGCGAAGATCAAAGCGGCTGCAGAAGCCAGAGCCGCTAGAGCGGCTGAACGGGCGGCCAAAGCTGCCGAAGCAGGGGACGCCCCGGAGGCGGAGAAGGCAGCCCCGACGGATGAGGAGAAGGAAGCCAAGGCTAAGGCGGCTGCGGAGGCTAGAGCGGCTAGAGCCCGCGAACGGGCGGCTAAGACGGAAGCAGCGGCTCCGGATGCTCCCAAAGAACCGTCGCCGAATCAGCCGCTGCTCGATCGTTTCGTAGCGATCCTGAAAGAGAATTTCGGTGAAGTGGTCGAGGAAGCTTTCATTAATGAAAAGGGCGGTCATCTCCCTTATGTGGTGCTCAAAGGCGAGGTTTGGCCGGAAGCCGCGCATCTGTTGAAAAATCATATGGAATTAAAATTAAATTATTTGCGCAACCTGTCCGGCGTTGATATGGAAACTCATATGGAAGTAGCGTATCATCTGATCTCGCTGGAAACGAAGCGGGAGTACTGCGTGAAGATCAAGACGAATCGGGAGACGCCATCGATTCCGTCCGTGACACCCGTTTGGCCGACGGCGAATTGGAATGAGCGCGAAGCCTACGATTTATTCGGAATCGATTTCCCGGGTCATCCCGACCTGCGACGTATCATGATGGCCGACGACTGGGTTGGCTATCCGCTGCGAAAAGATTATGAGCCGCTCGACCCGGAGGTGTAATGAAGCTTGGCCATTAGAACCGAAGAAATTTTATTGAATGTTGGGCCTCAGCATCCGAGTACGCACGGCGTTTTCCGAATTATCGTCAAGCTGGACGGCGAGATGATTACGGAAGCGATTCCGGTCATGGGCTATTTGCACCGTGGTACGGAGAAGCTGGCCGAGAACCTGACGTATACGCAAATCATTCCTTACACCGACCGAATGGATTACGTTTCCGCCATGACGAACAATTATGTACTCGTCAATGCGGTGGAGCGATTGATGGGGCTTGAAATCCCGGAGCGCGCCGAGTTTCTAAGGCTGATTGTGATGGAGCTTCAGCGTATCGCCAGCCATTTGGTCTGGTGGGGAACGTACTTGCTCGATATCGGGGCCATGAGCCCTTTCCTGTACGCGTTCCGCGATCGGGAAATTATCATCAACCTATTTAACGAGCTTTGCGGCGCCCGCTTAACCTATAACTATATGCGCGTAGGCGGAGTGAAATGGGATGCACCGGAAGGCTGGATTCAGAAGGTGCGGGAATTCATTCCCTATATGCGTGATAAACTGAATGAGTATCATAATCTCGTGACCGGGAACGAGATTTTCTTGGCCCGGATTAAAGGAGTCGGCAAGTATGATGCCGAGACGGCGATCGCTTACGGGCTAAGCGGCGCGAATTTGCGCTGCACCGGGGTGAAGTGGGACTTACGGAAGGATCAGCCTTACAGCATCTATGATCGCTTCGAGTTCGACATACCGGTATCGACCAACGGCGATTGCTTCGATCGTTATAACCTGCGAATGGAGGAAGTCGTCCAGTCGCTCCGCATTTTGGAACAGGCGGTCGAGCAATTTCCGGAGGACGGTGAGATCATGGGCAAAGTGCCTCGTGTCCTGCGTCCGGCCGAAGGGGAAATTTACTCGGCGATCGAATCGCCCCGCGGCGAGATCGGCTGTTACATTATTTCCAAGGGCAAAGATAAGCCATACCGCTTAAAATTCCGCAGACCGTCGTTTGTCAATCTGCAAATTTTGCCTAAGCTGCTTGTCGGGGAAACGATGACGAATTTGATTACGATCCTCGGAGGCATTGATATCGTCGTCGGGGAGGTCGATTGTTAATGCCGGATTTATTGCAGCAGCCTTTAACATGGACGAACGCGGCCATTTTCTTTGCATGGGTCGTCGTGCTGCTTCTCGTCATTCTCGGCTTCGTGACCTACGCCATCTACTTTGAACGCAAAATCCTCGGATGGATGCAGCTGCGGATCGGACCGAACCGTACGGGCCCGCTCGGTCTGTTGCAAACGGTGGCGGACGTGTTCAAGCTGTTGATTAAAGAGGACACGATTCCGAGGAAGGCCGACCGCGAGTTGTTCATCCTTGCGCCGATCATTACGTTTATTCCGGCCTTTGTCGTCACGGCAGTCATCCCTTATTCGAGCACCCTGATCAGCAGCGATCTCAACGTCGGCGTCCTGTATTACGTGGCGCTGTCGGGAATCTCCACGATCGGCATCGTGCTTGGGGGCTGGGCGTCGAACAACAAATATGCGCTGCTTGGCGGCATGCGTTCCGCCGCGCAGATGATCAGCTACGAAATTCCGCTCGTCATCTCCGTCGTCGGCGTGATCATGATGACCGGCAGCATGAACTTGAATCGAATCGTAGAAGGCCAAGCCGGCGGCTTCTGGCATTGGAACTTCCTGCCGCAAATTGTCGGGTTCGCCGTATTCGTTGTGGCAGCCGTCTCCGAGTTAAACAGGACGCCTTTTGACTTGCCTGAGGCCGAATCTGAGCTTGTTGCGGGTTACCATGTTGAGTACAGCGGGTTCCGGTTCGCCTTTTTCATGCTGGCGGAGTATGTATATGTGTTTGCGATTTCCGGACTGACGACGACGCTCTTTCTGGGCGGATGGCATGCGCCGTTCACGTTCCTCGATTTTATTCCGGGAATCGTCTGGTTCTTGCTGAAGTTTTCACTCATCGTATTCGTACTCATCTGGATCCGGGGCACGCTGCCGCGGGTTCGGGTGGATCAACTGATGGGTCTCGGATGGCGGGTGCTGCTGCCGCTGGCGCTGCTGAACATTTTTGTGACGGCAATTTACATGGCGATTGCGATGTGACGAAACCGGCTGCCGTATTGATTGACGAAAGGGTGAATGTGAAATGAAAGGCATTGTAAAAGGCCTGGGCGTAACGTTGAAGAGCTTGACGCAGAAGAAAATCACGTACGCCTATCCGGACGTCCCGCTCGAAATGCCGGACCGGTTTCGAGGCATCCAGCACTTCGATCCGGAGAAATGTATCGTCTGCAATCAATGTGCGCGCATTTGTCCGACCGAGTGCATCAATCTGGTAGGTAAACCGAATCCCGACCCCGAGAAAAAAGGCAAGGTCATCGACACCTACGATATTAATTTTGAAATTTGCATCCTGTGCGATCTGTGTACCGAGGTTTGTCCGACGGAAGCGATCGTCATGACGAACAACTTCGAGCTGAGCACATACAGCCGCGACGATTTGTTCAAAAACCTGGAGTGGTTGAACGATAACAATTCGAACATACGTAAAGAAAATAACTCCGCGATGCCGAAGGGCGGTGCGAAGTAAATGCTATCCAACGTCGTGACTTTTTTATCCAGCGGTGAAAACCTGGTGTTCTTCGTGTGTGCGCTGCTGGCCATCGGCGGAGCGATCTTCATGCTCAGCTACACGAAAGTGGTGCACATGGTATTGGCGCTCGCGTTAACCTTCGTTAGCTTGGCCGGCTTGTACGTCGTGCTGCAGGCGGAATTTGTGGCCGTGGTCCAAATTCTTATCTACGCCGGGGCCATCTCGATTTTGATGATCTTCGGAATTATGATGACCAAGCACCACAACGAAGAAGAGGAGCCGAAGCGCCCTTGGCATAACGGGCTGTTGTTCATCGGGGCTGCGGGGTTGTTCGGGATCATCTTCTACGTCATCCAACGGACGGAGCTGCCGACCGGCGAGTTCCCGAAGGTGGAAGACAATACGATGGAAATCGGGAAGCTGCTCTTTAACCTTCACGTTCTGCCGTTTGAATTGATGTCGCTGCTGCTGACGGTAGCCTTCATCGGTGCGATCATCGTGGCGAAGAGGGAGGAGGATTAAGCATGGGAGCCAGCGGCTTAGCCACCCCTTATTTAACGCTTGCGGCCATCTTGTTTTGCATCGGGCTTTACGGAGCGTTGTCCAAGAAAAATGCCGTCATCGTCTTGCTGTCCATCGAGCTGATGCTTAATGCGGTCAACTTGAATTTGGTCGCATTCTCCAAGTTCGGGGCTCAGCCAAGTTTGACCGGTCAAATTTTCTCACTGTTCAACATTACCGTTGCCGCAGCCGAAGCGGCCGTCGGCATCGCAATTTTGATTGCGCTCTACCGCAATAAGGGAACAACGGATGTTGGGGATATGGATTCGCTGAAGCGATAGCGCAGGTTTGCCGTCGGCAAACGCGTAGAGGAGGATTTAAGCTCATGATATCGGCTTACTCGCAATACGCCTGGCTCATCCCGTTGTTTCCGCTGCTGTCGTTTTTGATCTTAACGGCGGCAGGACGCTCGCTGCGGGAAGTAGGCGCCTATATTAGCATTGTAGCCGTGTTCGCTTCGTTCGTGTTGTCCGTGCTGGTCTTCATGGAACGGATCGGGGGACACCTTGAAGGTTACACGTGGAACAAGCTGCAATGGATTAAGCTCGGCGACGTCGTCTTGACGATGGGCTTCGAGGTGACGAATCTCAATTCGCTCATGCTCGTGATCGTGACGCTTGTCAGCTTACTCGTCAATATTTATTCCAAAGGCTACATGCACGACGACGAACGGATCAACGTGTTCTTCGCCTATATCGCGTTATTTACGTTTTCGATGCTGGGACTCGTCATTTCCGAGAATCTCGTACAGCTCTACATATTTTGGGAACTCGTCGGCGTTTGTTCCTTCCTGCTTGTCGGCTTCTGGTATTTCAAGCCGGAAGCGCGCGCAGCGGCGAAGAAGGCGTTCATCGTTACCCGCGTCGGCGATGTCGGATTATTCATTGGCATTCTGCTGCTGTTCTGGGCGATGCCGGATCATGCGCTCGATTTCACTTCGATCAGCAACGCCTTCTCAAGCGGAAAAATTTCCGAGGAAATAGCGACGTGGATTGCCATTCTGATTTTTATCGGTGCGATGGGGAAATCGGGGCAGTTCCCGCTGCATACGTGGCTGCCGGACGCGATGGAAGGTCCTACGCCGATCAGTGCGCTCATTCACGCCGCGACGATGGTAGCGGCCGGCGTTTACTTGGTGGCGCGTACTTTCGATATTTTCACGGCAGCGCCTGCGGCTCTTACCGTCGTAGCGGTGGTCGGGGCGTTTACGGCGATTTTCGCGGCGACGATCGGCACCGCGCAGAACGATATAAAACGTATTCTCGCTTACTCGACGGTCAGTCAGCTCGGGTACATGATGATGGCGCTTGGGATCGGAACGGCGGCGGCTTACACGGCGGGGATTTTCCACTTGTTCACGCATGCTTTCTTCAAAGCGCTGCTGTTCCTCGGAGCGGGCAGCGTCATCCATGCCGTGCATACGCAGGACATTCACGAGATGGGCGGCGTAGGCCGCAAAATGAAAATCACGGCTTGGACATTCGCCATCGGCGCTTTGGCGCTTAGCGGCATCGTGCCCTTGTCCGGCTTCTGGTCGAAGGACGCGATCTTGACGGAGGCGTATAACACCGGACATTACGGATTGCTGATTGTCGGGCTGGCGGCTGCCTTCTTCACGGCATTCTATATGTCGAGATTGTTCTTCCTGGTGTTTTTCGGCAAATCGAGAAACCCGCACCGTCATGACGTTCACGAATCGCCGGGGACGATGACATTCCCGCTGATCGTACTCGCCGTATTAGCCGTCGCAGCGGGCTTCGTGTTCACACCGTTTAACCCGTGGTTAGGCGGGTGGCTGACCGGTCATGAAGCAGAAGAGCATGCATCCGCGCTCGTTATGATTTTATCTAACGTCGTCGGCTTGTTGGGCATCGGCTTCGGTTACCTGGTGTTCGTGAAACGATCGATTTCTTCAGCGTCGTTCGTGTCCTCGGCGCCTTGGCTGTATAGGCTGCTGAACCGCAAATATTACATTGACGAACTGTATCAAGCCGTATGGGTACGTCCGCTGGGGGCGATCGGACAGGTGCTGAATCTGTTCGACGTATACGTGGTGGATGGGGTCGTGCGCTTATCGACTTATGCCGTAACGGGTCTTGGCCGCCTCGGTTCCCGCTTGCAGAACGGGCAAGTGCAAACGTACGGTCTTGCGACGTTGCTCGGTTTGCTCGTCCTGATGCTTGTGATCGCGGGAAGGAGGTTCATCAACTTTGGATAATTTCCCGATTTTGTCGTTGATTACGTTCTCGCCGCTCATCGGTGTGCTGATCCTGCTGTTCATGCCTAAGACGCAGGGCCAATGGATCAAAATTACGGCTATTGCCGTCACGCTTATTCCATTGATTTTGTCCGCATGGCTCTATGTGAAATTCAATTCGAATGTGGGCGGCATGCAGTTTAAAGAAGATCTGCCGTGGATTTCAATCCCGCTTGATAGAGAGACGCAGGGCTTAAGCCAAATGTCGGCCTACTTCCTGGAGTTCAAGTTCACGCTCGCGGTCGACGGGCTGTCGCTGCCGCTCGTGTTCCTGACGGCGCTTGTCTCCACGATGGCCGCTCTGGCTTCCGTGTACATCAAGAAGCGGTGGAAGTCGTACTTCATCTGGTTTCTGCTGCTCGAGATGGGGATGTTCGGCGTATTCATGGCGCAAGACCTGTTCTTGTTCTTCGCTTTCTTCGAATTGACGCTGGTGCCGATGTTCTTCCTGATCGGAATTTGGGGGTACATGGACCGCGAACGGGCGGCCAACAAGTTCCTCATCTATAACGGCCTCGGCTCGGCGATTATGATCATCGCCTTTCTCATCTTGGTCAGTACGGCTGGCTTCACGCAAACGGCGGTGGAGAACGGCGTTACGATTCACTACTCCGGCGATCTCAACGTAATCACGGAAAACTTGTTTCAAAATGCCGACTCTTATGTCAATCAGAGCGATCTGGAAGGCAACGTATTTTTCTTAAGCGATACGATGAAATGGGCGCTGTTCCTCATGCTGCTCGTGGCGTTCGGCATCAAGCTGCCGCTCTTCCCGTTCCATACCTGGATGCTCAAGGTACATACGGAGGCGCCCCCGTCGATCGTCATGATTCACTCCGGCCTCTTGCTGAAAATGGGGGCGTATGGTTTAATCCGCTTCGGCATCCTGCTGTTCCCGGATCAAGCGGTGGCCTGGGGAACCGTGCTCGCCGTGCTGGGAATCGTCAATATTTTGTACGGCGCGGTGCTCGCCTTCGTGCAGAAGGAATTCAAGCTTGTGTTGGCCTACTCGAGTATTAGCCATATGGGCATCGTGCTTCTCGGGATTGCCGCATTCAACACGATCGGCATGGAAGGCGCGATCTTCCAGCTCGTTTCGCACGGCTTGATCTCGGCGTTGATGTTCCTGATCGTCGGCAGCATCTATGAGCGCACCCGTACAACGAAGCTGGATGAGCTCGGCGGACTGGCGAAGTCGGTGCCGTTCATCTCCGGCATCCTGCTTGTATCGGGTATGGCGTCGCTCGGGCTGCCGGGGCTGTCCGGCTTTATCAGCGAGTTTCTTGCTTTTGTAGGGCTGTTTGAATCGCACCCCATCTTGACGGCTGTCGGAGCGCTCGGCATCATTCTGGCCGCCGTGTACGTGCTGCGCGGGGTGCTCGGCATCACCTACGGTCCGTCCCGGACCGAGCTGCCTGCGATGCGGGACGCACGTTTCATCGAGGCGATTCCAATGATTACGCTCGTGGCGTTTATTGTAGTGCTCGGGATTTACCCGAGCGTACTGAGCGAGCCGCTGCATCAAACCGTCGTCGGTTTCGATCAATTCATTCGCAGCGTAACGAAGATGGGGGGTTAGACCGGTGGAACCAATACGTCTTCAACTCCAAGATCTCGGTCTGCTGGCACCGGAGCTGACGCTTGTCGTCGCTGCCGTCATTCTGTCGCTGCTCGATTTGCTGCTGCCTCGTCAAGCCGGCCGAACGTGGCTCGGTTGGTTGTCGCTGATCAGCATTGCGATATCGGCCGTATTCGTCGTCCTGTATCAGTTGAATCCGGCGGAACCGAAGCAGCTGCTTCTCTACAGCTACCGGATCGATGATTTTGCCAGCATCATCAAGCTGGTGCTGCTTGTGGGCGCCGGACTTGTAACGTTCATGAGCATCGGCTCGGTTCGGGAAGAGGAAGTGCCGCATGTCGGCGAATACTATTACTTGCTGCTGCCGGCCACGATCGGCGGTATGATCATGGCTTCGTCCGGCGAATTGATTACGCTGTTCGTCGGCCTTGAGCTGCTTAGCATCACATCCTACATCCTGGTCGCGATGCGGAAGAAAAATTGGCTGACTAACGAAGCCGCCTTTAAATATATCGTGCTGGGCGGCATTTCGTCCGCGGTCATCTTGTACGGCATGTCGTTCCTCTATGGAATGACCGGTTCGACGGTGATCCCGCAGATTAGCAGCGTGCTGGAGCGGAGCGGAGAGACGCTGCAGCCGATGATTTACTTGAGCTTCTTCCTGCTGCTGGCGGGCTTCGGCTTTAAAGCAGCGGCAGCGCCGTTCCATATGTGGGCGCCGGACGTGTATCAGGGGTCTTTCACCCCGGTAACCGCATTCCTGGCCGTCGTCTCGAAAGCGGCCGCATTCGCGATCTTGTTCCGCGTCATGTATACTGTCTTCGCCTCGCCGGGCATCATGGGGACGCCGATTCACAGCGACTTTCTGCTGGGGATGATGGTGGTGGCGGCTGCGGCGATGATCGTCGGCAACTTCGTCGCGCTTCGCCAAACGAACTTGAAGCGCCTGCTCGCCTATTCAGGCATCGCTAACTCGGGCTACCTGCTTGTGCCGATCGCGGTTCAATTCTCGATCGTGCATTTCTCGAATTTTGCCGAATTTGTTTACTACCTGATCGCGTATCTGTTCATGAACATCGGGATGTTCGCCGTGTTGATGATCATCGAGCGCTCGACCGGAGAAGAAGATCTTAAAGGGTTCGCCGGCCTGTACTATCGCGCTCCGGGTATGGCGGTCGCCACCGTGCTGCTCGTCTTGTCCCTCGCGGGACTGCCGGTCTCGGCCGGCTTCTTCGGGAAGCTGTTCATCCTGCTGGGCGCGATGCAGACGCAGCATTACTGGCTGGGCGCGATCCTGATTGCGACGAGCGTCATTTCGTTCTACTACTATTTCGGCCTCATCCGCCAAATGTTCATGCGGAGCGACGACGCATCCGCACCGATTCGGCCGGCGCTTCCGCTGAGCATCACCATGTGGCTCTGCGCGGCCGCCAGCGTACTGCTCGGTCTGTTCCCGCAAGGCGTGCTGGCCTACATCGAGCAGATTTTCACGCTCACGCAAGATTTGTTTATGTTTAGTTAATAGCCGAGGGCTAAGCCCGCACTTCCGGAACGATCGTATCGATTCCGGGACTGCGGGCTTTTTTACGTACGTTTGAAGGGAGGAATGCGGGATGAAAAAGGAGCAGCGGAGGCTGCCCCAAATCGGTTAGCTGTATAGGAAGAAGAGTAGAACGAGGATGACGATCGCGATGAGGAGAATGTACACGTACCTGCCTTTGCGGGACGTTGTCGTATCATCGCTGTGGGGCCGAGAAGCTTCTGCCGCTTCGTTTGCCAGTGCTCCGCAGTACTTGCAGACCAGAGAACCTTCTTGCAGCTTTTCATTACAATGCGAACAAAAGGACACCGCCATCTGCATCACTCGCATTCATATGATTTATGGATTGCATAGCTAGCGTATGAAGGAACGGCCCCGGTAAATTCATATGTAAACTCGAACGGACAACCGGCCACGCATCTGAGGAACACGCGAAAAAAAATATCCAGTTGCACCCTCTAGCCATAACGCTTAGAATGGGATAATGAAGTGTGGCAGGTGAAAATCAGTACAAAGGATTTTGATGACGATGAACCCCAAAACGTTCAAACAAACCATGATCGCATCGTTCACAGGCCTTGCGATTTTCCTGACGTGCAGCGGGACGGTTTTTGCCGCTCAAGCGGACGACCCGTTCTTGACGAAGCAATCGAACCTGCAGCAAATTCATATGAGCGAAGCCTGGGACGTAACGCAAGAAAATACAGGCATGACGATTGCCATCGTCGATACAGGCGTCCAGTTGTCGCACCCGGATCTGAAGCCGAACCTGGTAGAAGGCGTCAATCTGATTCAGCCGTCGCTGCCGCCGGAAGATGATAACGGGCATGGGACGAACGTCGCCGGTATTATCGGCGCAGTCGGCAATAACGACCGCGGAGTCGCAGGCATGCTGTGGAAAACCCGCATGATGCCGATTAAGGCGCTCGAGGCGGATGGCTCGGGAGACGAGCAGAAGCTGGGTGAAGGAATCCGCTATGCCGTTGATCACGGGGCCAAAATCGTCGTGCTTTCCTTAGGGCTGAATAAATATTCGGCTTATTTAAGCGATATCGTCAAGTATGCGGAGGAGCGGGATGTGCTGCTGGTAGCCGCAACCGGAAACGAAGGTAACCGGGTTAAATATCCGGCTGCTTATCCGACAGTGCTCGCCGTAGGGGGAGTGACCGAGAACGGACAGATCGACCCCAGATCGAATACCGGTCTCGAAATCGACGTTGTGGCGCCGTGGAACGTATTTACGACGGGGCTCGGCGGCTCTTATGAGAACAAAGACGGCACCTCCATGGCTGCGCCGCAGGTGGCGGCAGCGGCAGCGCTTATCTGGGGGCGGAATCCGGAGATGAAGGCTTACCAAATTCGGCAGTGGATTCGTCAAACCGCCGATGATTTGGACGCCAGCGGGTGGGATTCCTCGACCGGGTACGGCAGTTTGCGCGTCGATCGGTTGTTGACCGAACCATTTTCCCTCGACATGTACGAACCGAATCAACGCAAGGATCAGGCGAAATCGATCTCTATCAGCAAAAAGACGGCTGCCGCCTTCGCCGGAGGATCGGATACCGATTGGTATTATATGGACGCGCCCTATGACGGGACGGTTAATGTTACCTTTGATATCGATCCGGGGCAGACGGTTAACATCCAGCACACGGACGCTTCCGGCGTCCTTACGAGCAAGTCGGCGCAGAACGGACAGACCGTTCCTTTTAAGGTGACGAAAGGACGCAGTTACATACAGCTTCAATTGAAAGATCGCAGTTTCAGTTCCATGGTTCCGTACCAATGGACCACTTCCTTCGAAACGTACCGCGATCCTTTTGAAGATAACGATAAACAGTATAAAGCCTATGTGCTCCCGGCCCGAAGTCAAACGATCAAAGGCACGTTCCATCAGTACCACGATGCCGATTGGTTTGAAATTCCGGTCGAGCAGTCCGGCTCTATTCGAGTGACGTTGTCGACCGATACGGCGCGGATCGACCCGGTCTTATTGGTGCAGAGACAAGGCGAGAGGTCGGTGACGGTAGATTCGGGCGACGACGGCGTGACGGAAAGCTACGAATTGTCGGAGGTGTTCCCGGGCAGCTACTATATCCGCGTAACGAACGTGAAGGAATACGAAAATCCGATCGTAGGCGAGTATACGCTGAAAATCGAGTACAATGCGAAGCTGATCGATCCGAATGAGCCGAATAACCGTTCCTATCAGGCGACGGCTGTTTCGCTCGGTATGCCATACAACGGCTTGCTCGATAAATCGAACGATATCGATTGGTATCAGTTCCGCATCGAAGAGGACAGCTATGTGCAGATCGTCGTCAGCGAAATTCCGTCGCAGGTCCAAATCTACATGACTTTATTCGACGGTACGTTGAAATCAATGGCCGGCTCGATGAACGACTTTGCGGATAACCAGAAATTATCCGGGCGCTTTGATCCCGGCACTTACTACGTGAAGCTCACTTCGAATCAACCGTTCGACAATCGGATGTATCAGCTGCTGGTCGATAGCAAGCCGCTCACTGGCGGGTATAGCGATATTCGCGGACATTGGGGGCAAGAGGCGATTGTCCGATTAACAAACCGCCAAATCATTAACGGTTATGATAATTACACGTTTCAACCGGATCGCCCGATTACACGAGCGGAAGCGACGGCCGTGCTGTCACGCGCGTTTCAACTGAATAAACTGCGGAGCATTGCGTATTCGGACTTAAGCAGCACGCATTGGGCTTACACTTATATCGCCCAAGCGGCGCAGGCCGGCGTGATCGAAGGCTACCCCGACCGTACGTTCGGGCCGGATCAACCCGTTACCCGGATGGAGATGACGGCGATGCTTGCGCGCAGCCTGAACAAGAGCGGCAAGCTCCGGGGACAGGCGCCTTTTTCCGATATCGAAGAAAATTATTGGGGCGCAGGTCTGTTGAAGCAGATGAAGGCGGAAGGTCTGGTCGGCGGCTACGACGATGGTACATTCCGGCCCGATCAACAAGCGACGCGAGCCGAATTCGTTCAGTTGCTTGCAGGGGCATTGCCGTAAGAGCGTGACGGCCCGGTTAACATGTGGTTCCAAAGACCGATTAATCCTGCAAGCTCCGGGGTAAACATGCATGTAGAGACTCACTGTCAACCGATGAAGCAAATACGGGATGGTGAAGAGAACGAGAAAGCGAGCGTGGATTTCCAATGGACTATGTAGATCAAATGAACGCCTCCATCGGTATGAAGGGCATGCTGAATATTGTGCTTGTGCTTGTGTTAATCGGCGTTTCCTGGTGGTCACTGCAGGAATTGAAGCTTGATAGCTTGTTTAAGCGGCCTCGAAGCATGCAGGCCAAATTGCTGCAAATTTTGCTCTCCGTCGCGCTCGGTTATCAGGTTGCGCAGTTCGTGATCGATTACTTGGCCTGGTCGACGTGGTTCTCCGGAATCTTTTGAAATCCCGGGTATTCGAATAACCAAGGAGAATCTTGTCAACAATGGATAGTACAACCGTATTAAAATCAACCTTCGTCACGAATGCTATCGTGATCGATAAACGAAAACGTACAATGATACGCGGAGGGGGATCCAGATGAGCAAAATTATCGTCCGCGGCGGCAAGAAATTATCAGGCAGAGTGCGAATTCACGGCGCCAAGAATGCCGTGCTGCCGATTATCGCAGCCTCTTTACTGGGAATGGAAGGGGAGAGCGTCATCCATGATGCGCCTCCTTTGGATGACGTCTTGGTGATCAATAAGGTGCTTGAGAGTTTGGGCGTTGAAGTTGAATATAAACAGGAATCCATTCGCATCAATGCCGTCCGTCTTCAAACGTGTGAAGCTTCATATGAACTGGTGCGTAAAATGCGCGCTTCCTTCCTCGTCATGGGGCCGCTGCTGGCGCGGATGGGCCAAGCAAGAATTTCGCTGCCCGGCGGCTGCGCGATCGGAACCAGGCCGATCGATCAGCATCTGAAAGGATTCGAGGCCATGGGTGCGGAGATCGAGCTCGGCCAAGGGTACATTGAAGCGCGGATTAACGGCAGACTGAAGGGCGCGAAAATTTACTTGGACGTTGCGAGCGTTGGGGCGACCGAGAACATCATGATGGCGGCCACGCTTGCCGAAGGCACGACGCTGATCGAGAATGCGGCCAAGGAGCCTGAAATTGTAGACCTCGCCAATTACTTGAACGCCATGGGGGCCACGATTCGGGGAGCCGGAACGGGAACCATTCGCATCGACGGCGTTGAACGGCTGAGAGGTGCTGTTCATACGGTCATTCCGGATCGGATCGAAGCAGGTACATATATGATTGCTGCCGCAATCACGAACAGCGACTTATACATTGAAGGCGCGATTGGCGATCATCTGCGCCCGGTTATCTCCAAGATGCAGGAAATGGGCGTTCAAATCGATGAAGACGAGAACGGGCTGCGCGTGTACACCACCGATCGGCCGCTTCGTGCAGTGGACGTGAAGACGCTGCCGTACCCGGGATTCCCGACCGACATGCAGTCGCAAATGATGGCGCTATTGTTAACCGCAGACGGTACCAGCCTCGTAACGGAAACGGTGTTCGAAAACCGCTTCATGCACGTGGAGCAGATGACGAACATGAACGCGCAGATTAAGGTAGAGGGCCGGACTGCCGTCGTTAGCGGCGGTGTGAAACTGCAGGGCGCGAAAGTATGCGCCACCGACCTGCGCGCCGGAGCGGCATTGATACTGGCGGCGCTGGCCGCCGAAGGCGATACCGAGATTACAGGCATTCACCATATCGACCGCGGGTATGTCGAGATTGCGGAGAAGCTCTCCCGGCTCGGGGCGGATATTAAACGGATGCCTATCGAATTGCCGGAAACGGAAAAGCAAAGGGAGCCTGATACCCTGCCGTTGTTTGTGGTGCAGCCGACTTTGGCTTGACCTATATTCATGACTGACGCGTGAACCGATTCTTTCAGGAAGAATCGGTTTTTTGCTGTGTCTGGGGGCGCTGTGCCGGCAGCTTTCCGGCCTTGAATCTTTCAATTCGCATGTGCGGAGGCGTCTCTTTCTTTAGGGTTCTATTCTATCTTTTGGCCTCATAAAATGAAAATACCTGCAGCACGGTTTAAGATGCAACAGAGGACGGAGGAGCGCGAGCCGATGATGAAGTACAAGCTTTCACGCACGCAGTCGAAATGGGCCCGCTGGTTCGCTTTGTGGTTGGCAGGGTTTTTATCTGTCATCGTGATCGTTCCTTGGCTGTTTGTACATACGCCCGGGGTAAAGCATGAATCGTCCCAAGCGGTCCGCCATGAAGGGAGCCCGCCCTCAGCTGAAGAAGCGGCCTCGATGCGGATTCCCGTCTACGTCAGCAGCAAACAAATGACCGATCGCATCGCGCTGGAAACTTACGTGCTTGGAGTTGTTGCCGCCGAGATGCCTGTCGAGTTCGAGCTGGAAGCGCTGAAGGCGCAGGCGATGGCTGCGCGCACGTATATCGTCCGCAGGGTGTTGAGCGGAGACAGGATCGAGGTCCCCGGCTCGGAGGCGGTGGTTACCGATACGACGGCGCATCAGGCCTATGTAAACGACGAGGAGCTAAGGCGCCGATGGGAGCCGGAGCTATATGCGACGAATATGGCCAAGCTGAGGCGGTCGGTCGAGGAGACGAAGGATATCGTGCTTACGTATGAGGGCCAGCCGATCGATGCGAGCTTCTTCTCTACCAGCAACGGGTACACGGAAAACTCGGAGGATTATTGGAACTTGAAATTGCCTTACCTGCGCAGCGTGGCGAGTCCTTGGGATGCGCAGCTATCGCCGCGCTACAAGGAAACCGTGACGTTCACGGCCCGCGAGCTGCAGCGCAAGCTGGGACTCCCGGCAGCCGTACCGGTAACCGCCGGCGCGAAGACAGGGCTGAAAGTGATGGAGCGTAGCGCTGGTCATCGGATCAAGCGCCTGACTGTGGGCGGCAAATCTTTCACTGGCCGCGAGTTTCGCGAGAAACTAGGCTTGAACTCCAGCCAGTTCCAATGGAGCTATGCGAACGGGACATGGACATTTGTTACGTTCGGTTACGGTCACGGGGTCGGCATGAGCCAGTGGGGCGCCAACGGCATGGCGCGAGAAGGGCGGAAAGCGGAGGAGATCGTGAAGTATTTCTATACCGGCATCGACTTCGGCAAGGCCTCTACCTTATTGAAAGGAAAAAGTTTGTAAAAAGCTAGGTTTAGCCGCGTATAAATCTCGCAAATCCGGCAAGACTGGTTAGCGAGGTGATAATAGATGAATGATCAAAAGAAAGATGTACAAAAACAAGAAGCTCCTAAAACTATCGAAGGAGCGCAAGGCGGCAATACCTCATCCTGGAAAAGATTGCTCGGCAAAAAGTGGGTGTTTCCAGCAACGTACATGGCAGCAGCGGCAATCATCTTAACGTTAATGTGGGTGTACCAGGGTGCGGGCACGTTTAACTCCGACACCACGGTAGGGACTGACCCCGCAAAGACCGGGACCGTTACGGATAACGTATCCGGTTCTGACGCTGTCGCTACATCCGCAAAGCAGGAAACGTTGCAATGGCCGTTTAAAGACCGCAATGAGCTGGAAGTGATTCTCCCGTTCTTCGACAACAAAGCTTCGAACGAAGTGAGACAAGCGGCGATGGTGGAATACGGCGATACGTTCACTCCGCACATGGGAATGGATTTTGCCAAACATGACAACACAGCGTTTGACGTCATGGCCGTGATGAGCGGCAAGGTAACCGCGGTGCAGAAAGATCCGATCGTCGGCAACCTCATTGAGATTACGCACAGCAACGGTCTCGTATCGGTGTACCAAAGCCTGGCGGACGTGAAGGTCGCGAAAGACACGGAAGTGAAGAAAGGCGATGTCATCGCGATGGCGGGACGCAACGAACTTGAGAAAGAGCAAGGCGTACATCTTCACTTTGAGCTTCGCCAAGGTCAAGGCGGTCCGGCCTTGAATCCGGAGCAGCATATCGTTCAACCATAAGGAATGCAGGGGGACTTGAACCCCCTGCTTTTTTTTTTCGGAACGCTTGTCCGGGGGCTTCGCCGGCTCGTCCTTGAAAATAATTGTACATTCTAAGCTTGTCACAACCGTGAAACAAAGAATATAAGCGAACACCCCTCATATAATGTACCAAACTAACTCGAGTAGGGAGGCGAGGGGAGTGCACGATTACATCAAGGAGCGAACCATTAAGATCGGCCGTTGCCTGGTGGAAACCAAGCATACGGTTCGCACAATAGCTAAGGAGTTCGGTGTTTCCAAGAGCACGGTGCACAAGGATCTCACGGAGCGTCTGCCGGAAATCAATCCGGAGCTTGCCAATCAGGTCAAGCACATTCTGGAGTACCACAAGTCGATCCGTCACCTGCGCGGGGGAGAAGCGACGAAAATCAAGTATCGCAAAACGCGCAGCCCGAAATCGCAAGATAAGCTTGTGACGGTAAAGTAAACGCTCCCGGCGCGACGCGCCGAGGTGGGAAACCGCTGTACGGGCGAAGCCGAGTCACTGTCCTCTCTCCCGAACCAGCCCGCCCGTGAAGCGAGATTTGTCGAAAAACCATTTGCAAAAAAGAGGAATTTCCGATTTAACGTCGAAATTAATAGGAAACGTATATCATTCGTAGTGCCGCTTCTATTAATGAAGGATGGACGGTTGGTTAGGGAGGATAAGATTGGAATGTTAAGTAAGGATATCGGCATAGATCTGGGGACCGCTAACGTCCTGATTCATGTGAAAGGTCGGGGCGTGGTCCTGGATGAACCGTCCGTTGTCGCGATTGAAAGCGAGACAAAACGGGTGCTCGCCGTCGGCGAAGAGGCCCGCCGCATGGTGGGGCGGACGCCGGGTAACATCGTCGCTATTCGTCCGTTGAGAGACGGTGTTATCGCCGATTTCGAAATTACGGAAATGATGTTGAAGTACTTCATTCAAAAAGTTGGCGGAAGAAAGTGGTACAGCCATCCCCGCATTCTGATCTGCGCCCCGACGAACATTACGTCCGTCGAGCAGAAGGCCATACGGGAAGCTGCCGAGCGGAGCGGGGCGCGGGAGGTTTTTCTGGAGGAAGAACCCAAGGCTGCGGCGATCGGCGCCGGCATGGATATTTTTCAGCCGAGCGGCAACATGGTCGTCGATATCGGGGGAGGGACTACGGACGTCGCCGTGTTGTCTATGGGCGACATCGTCACCTCCTCCTCCATCAAGATCGCGGGGGACAAGTTCGACTCCTCCATCATGAAATATATTAAAAGCAAGTACAAGCTCCTGATCGGTGAACGGACAAGCGAGGATATCAAGATTAAGGTTGGAACGGTACATCCGGACGGCAAACGGGAAGAGATGGATATTCGCGGGCGGGATATGGTAAGCGGGCTGCCGTTGACCATTACCATCGACTCGAAGGAAATCCAAGAGGCGTTGTGGGAACCGGTATCCTCTATCGTAACGGCTGCGAAGACCGTATTGGAACGGACGCCGCCGGAGCTGTCGGCGGACATCATCGACCGTGGCGTCATCTTAACCGGCGGCGGGGCCATGCTGCATGGTATCGATCAATTGCTGGCGGACGAGCTCAAGGTCCCGGTTCTGATTGCCGAAGACCCGATGCACTGCGTCGTCAAAGGGACAGGCATCATGCTCGACAACCTGGATAAAGTAACCAAGCGTAAATTCTAGGGAGGTACGGACCCCGATGTTAAGAGGCTTGTATACCGCTGCTTCCGGCATGATCGCCCAGCAGCGCAAGCATGATATCGTGACGAACAACATCGCCAATATCAATACGCCAGGCTTTAAGGGTGGGACAGGTATCAACCGCTCTTTCCCCGAGCTGCTTATTGCTCGGGTGCGCAGCGGTAAGGACGAGCCCGGTTCAGCTACGGTCGGCCGGATCAACACCGGCGTCATGGCTGAAGAGAACGTCTCTCTTCATGCGCAAGGGGATGTGCAGGAGACGAATAATCCGTTCGATTTTGCGCTTGTTTCGAACATTGTAGTGCCCGGGGCCACGTTCGACAGCTCGGGTAAATATGTCGATGAGAACGGACAACGCATCATTCAACCGCAGGCGTTCTTCACGATTCTGAATGCCGAGGGAGAGGAACGGTACTCGCTGAACGGGAAGTTCTCGCTGGATGCGAACGGGCAAATGATCGATTCCGAGGGTCATCGGGTGCTTGGCCGCGACGGTCAGCCTATCGTGCTGGTAGAGCCGGGGACCCGGACCCCGATCACGAACTTTCGCGTCACGCAAACGGGCATATTTACGAACGTCGACGGACAACCCATTGCCGGGGAGAACGGAGACCCGATGGCGATGATGATTATGCGTATCGAGAATCCGAATGAACTGGTTCGCGAAGGGAACGGTCTGTATCGGTTAAGCAATCCCGATGAAGGCGGGTTCCGCCCGATAGATGCCGCCGACCAGGTCGAAGTGCGGCAAGGGTACGTGGAGCGTTCTAACGTCGACGCCGGTCAGTCCATGATCGACATGATGTCGGCATTGCGTGCGTATGAAGCGAACCAGAAGATGGTCCAATTTTATGATAAAAGCATGGAAAAAGCGGTTAACGAGATCGGGCGAATCTAGGATCCGCTGGACCTCCGCTTCCGGTTGGAGCCGGGCCTGACGCTTGATACGATTCAGGAGGATCACACATGAACAACTCGATGATTAATTCATCTGTTAGTATGCGTTCGATTCAGCAAAAGCTCGACTTGATCGCCAACAACATCGCCAACGTAAATACGACAGGCTATAAGCGCAAAGAAGCGTCCTTTCAGGACGTGCTTACTAGCGTGAAGCAGCAGCCCGGCAGCTTCCAGAAGGAAGGCCGTTTGACGCCGCTCGGCTATAATCAAGGCTGGGGGAGCAAGCTGGTTGAAGCGCATGTGAACATGGAGCAGGGCTCGCTGCAGGCGACGGACAACCCGCTGGATTTCGCGATCGAAGGCAATGGCTTGTTTGAGATCGCCGAGGTGACGCTCGATACGAATAACGTCCCGGTGACCACGACGCATTGGACGCGCAATGGGGCATTCGAAATTTCGCCTTCGATCGATCCTGAAGATCCGGACGGTTACTTGACGACCAAAGACGGGCATTACATCGTCGGCGCGGATAATAACCCGATTCGGGTGCCGAACAGCCACCGCATAGACGTTCAGCCGAATGGCGTAGTCTTGGCTTATAACGAAGTGGACAAGACCGCTATGCCGATCGAGATAGGACAGATCAAGACGGTTCGCGTCGTTCGCCCGCAGCTGCTTCAGCAAGTCGGCGATAACCTGTATGGCTTAGCGGCCGACATCACGCCTCAGCAGCGGGAGGAAATTTTACAGACGGTCACCGCAGATAACAACAACATCGACCCGATCACGGTACGGCAAGGATTTATTGAGCAATCCAATGTCCGGTTAGCGGACGAAATGACCGAGCTGCTGACGATTCAGCGCACCTTCACCTTGAATTCTCGCGCGGTGACCTCAGCGGATCAAATGACGAATCTGGCCAACAATTTGCGCGTATAAGGGCCATACGTAAAGTGAGGTAGGGCGCTTGAGCGATAACCGACAAAAGGCGACGCCCCCCACGAAACGATGGAAAAAAATAGTCATCGGCCTCATCCGATGGACTTGGATACCGATCGTATGCGTGGTGGCGCTTTTCATAGGACTTTCGATAGGGTATGTGTATATAGGCAAGCAGCCAATGAGCGAAGTGTTTGATTTGGCCACCTGGCGTCATTTGTTCGACCTGATTTTTGCTAGTACATAAAACGGCGTGATGATTACGAAGACTCCCGATATGGGAGTTTTATTTTTTAGGTGATAAAGGTATAATGAATGGAATGGGAACACCAAGGCCTGATTGCTCATAGGGGGAACGAGTGTTGTGTGGAATTTGCCCAATGTTTTGACGCTATCCCGCTTTCTGCTGATTCCCGTTTATTGGTTTGTATTTGAGGCTGGATTCGTCAAAAGCGCTTTTTTTGTGCTGCTCGCCGCCGGTTTGACCGATGTATTGGACGGGTATATCGCCCGGAAGAACAACCTCGTAACACCTATCGGGAGCATGCTCGATCCGCTGGCCGACAAGGCGATGCTGATTGCGGTGATTTTATCGCTCGTTCTGTCCCATATGATTTCATGGGAGGCGGCGTTGGCGATGTTTTTACGGGATGCGGGTATGATCATTGGATCGGCCGTCTCTCACTTCCGCGGGAAGAAGACGGTGCCGGCGAACGCAATGGGTAAGCTGACGACGGTATTGTACTACTTGGCCATCCTGATGATTGTCTTTGAGCTGCCGTATGCGCAAGCCTATTTGTGGTTTGTGATCGTCGTTTCCCTTGTAACCTCGATCATCTACATCCTGCAGTTCAACTTGTTAAATAAACGAAGCGTCAGCTCATGACATCGCTGCTTTTCAATATAAAGAGCTTATGTACGGGTTTGCTGCTTGCGCCGTAAACCTTAACATAAGCTCCCTTATATCAACCTTCATTACTGCAGATCATGAAGGGGACATGCGTTAGGGTATGTCGAACCTCGAATTATTATCCGAATGAACCGAAAATCGCTATGGAAGGAGCATCATCATGTTGAACGCCGAACAAGTGCAAGCTATTATTCCCCATCGGTACCCGTTCCTATTGGTAGATCGAATTTTGGAGGTCGAAGCCGGAGTTCGAGCTGTCGGTCTTAAGAACGTCACGATCAACGAACCGTTCTTTCAAGGTCATTTCCCGGGATATCCGGTCATGCCGGGCGTCCTTATTACGGAAGCGCTCGCTCAAGTCGGGGCTGTCGCCTTATTGCAAGCCGAAGCGAACCGAGGTAAAATCGGACTGCTTGCCGGCGTGGACGGCTTCCGTTTTCGGGATCAGGTGAAACCGGGGGACACGCTGCTGCTGGAGGTTGTCATTACCCGAATGAAGGGTGCGGTCGGCAAAGGGCAGGCAACCGCAAAGGTAGGGGATCGCGTGGTCGCGGAAGGTGAAATCATGTTCGCGCTAGCCGATAAAAATTGAGACCGATCATACTTTACATACATCGAATACATGGGTAGAGGGAGATGGGAGAACATGAGTACACAGACACGCGTACAGGAACAGTATGAATTGTGGTTGAACGATCAAGCGATTGACCAAGCAACGAAAGAGGAGCTTCGCTCCATTTCGGAAGACGCCAAAGAAATCGAAGATCGATTCTATCGCGATCTGGAGTTCGGAACTGGGGGACTTCGCGGTGTCATCGGTGCGGGAACGAACCGGATGAACGCGTACACGGTCGCTAGGGCTACGCAGGGGTTGGCGCAATTTTTGTTGAAGTCGGACGCGGCTGCGCCTTCGGTTGTGATTGCTTATGACTCCCGGAATCAATCACCGGAGTTTGCGCTTGAAGCGGCGAAAGTGCTGGCCGGCAACGGGATCAAAGCGTACGTGTTCGAATCGCTCCGTACGACGCCGGAGCTTTCGTTCGCGGTCCGGTACCTGAAGGCCGACGCCGGGATCGTTATTACGGCCAGCCACAACCCGCCGGAATATAACGGCTATAAAGTATACGGCAACGACGGAGGACAGCTCGTCCCTGATCAGGCGGAACAAGTGATTGCCGAGATTCGCGGCGTTCAATCTTTCGCCGACGTGCAGCGCTTGTCCAGAGCGGAAGCGGAAAGACAAGGTCTCCTTCGATGGATCGGCGACGACGTCGACGCGGCGTATATTCGCGCCGTTACGTCGGTTAGCCTGAATCCGGAGCTTGTGCAGCGGATCAGCGATGATTTCCGCATTGTCTTTACGCCACTGCATGGGGCGGGCAACCTGTCAGTGCGTGCGGCGCTGGCCACCATCGGATTCAGCCAAGTGCATGTGGTGTCTGAGCAGGAGCTGCCGGATGCGAACTTCTCCACCGTGAAATCGCCGAATCCGGAAGAGCGCGAAGCGTTCACGCTGGCCATCCGGGAAGCGAAGAAAATTAACGCCGACATTATTATCGGCACGGACCCGGACTGCGACCGGATGGGGGCCGTTGTGAAGGACGCGCAAGGCGAATATTTCGTCTTATCGGGCAACCAATCGGGTGCGATTATGGTCGATTACCTGCTGCGGAGCCTGCAAGAGCGAGGCGAGCTGCCGGCGAACGGCGTTGTCGTCAAAACCATCGTGACGAGCGAGATGGGTGCGGTTGTCGCGCAAAACTATGGTGCCCAAGTCGTAAACACGCTAACGGGATTCAAGTACATCGGCGAAAAAATGACGCAATACGAACGGACAGGCGAGGCGCAGTTCTTGTTCGGTTACGAGGAGAGCTACGGTTACCTCGCGGGTACGTATGCGCGCGATAAGGATGCGGTCATCGCGTCCATGCTGATTTGTGAAGCGGCCGCTTATTACAAGAGTCAAGGAAAGACGCTATACGACGTGCTGCAGGAGCTTTACGGCAAGTACGGTTATTTCTTGGAGAAATTGGAGTCCCGTACCTTGAAGGGTAAAGACGGCGTAGAGAAAATCCAGTCGATTATGCAGGATTGGCGCGCGAATGCACCGGTCGAGCTCAACGGACTGCAGGTCGTGAAGGTCGAGGACTTCTCTCAAGGGCTGTACGGGCTGCCGGTAGAGAACGTCCTGAAGTATACGCTCGAGGACGATTCCTGGTTTTGCCTGCGTCCGTCGGGGACCGAGCCGAAAATTAAAGTGTATTTCGCCGTTCGCGGAACTTCCGGCGAGGGCGCTGCGAGTGCCATTCAAGGTCTCGTTCAAACCGTAATGTCCCGCGTCGATCAATTTCATTGATATAATTTGGGAGCTGACAGCGTGAAGGAAAGGTATTTACGATTCAATCAACTGGCGATGAAAGGTTTGTGGTGGCTGGTCATCCTCGGGATGCTGGCCTCCCTTCCCGTGGCGTATGAACGACATCAGACGGAGCAGGGATCAGGACGAAATGTAGAAGTCGTCTTCGACTATCGGGATTTGCTTGAAATATCCGATACGCAGCCCGATCCCCGCAGGTTTATCGAAGAACAATTGAAGCTTCTTGGGCAGCATGGCGTTCGCTCGCTTGCGGTGTATGAATCGACATTGAACGAGCTGAAGCTGGGCCGCCGTATCGAAGTATTCTCTTCCCACGAAGCGACTGCGCTGACCCAAACGCCGATTTCTCCGAATGAGAATTTTACGTACATTTTATTCTCGGAGAAGGAATCGGTCGGGCAGCTGCAGCAAACCATCACGGAAGCGTTCAGTGCGCAGAATGTGAAGCTTCGTCCGTGGAGCTACAAGAATCAACCGGGCATGATCATTGAGATGGGCATGGAAGAAGCGCTCATGCAAACGATGGACCCGGACTTGACCACGATGAAGAAGTTGAAAGATCAAGGGTTCTCGTTAGTCGTTCGGATGTCGAATCGCCGGCCTTTCCAAACGAACCCGATGGACAAGCTGCTGGGCGAGCTTCAGAAGCTCGGCGTCAAGTGGTTTATCGTAGACGGGGATGCGGTTCCTGGCTTTGTCAGTGCGGAAGATACGGTGAATTTGGATAAAATGGGCGAGATGATGCGCAAACATCGCATCGGTTTAGCCGCCATTGAAATGCAGAAGACGCCGCAAAAGGGCTTTAATGGACTGGCGAAGCGTATTCATCACAATGTCGTTCGCCTGCACTCCTTTACAGAAACGGACTCGACCAAGCTGACCGAGAACATTACGCCGGAAGAGATGGACGGACGGATTCAAGGCGTAGCTGACCGGTTGGTCCTGGCTGTGAAGGATCGCAACATTCGCATGATCTTTCTAAATGCGCGAGCCGTGAAGAGTGCTGAGAAAGGCAAGATCGTCAATCCTCTGGATGCCATGTATCAGGCGCTCGACAGGCAAGAAGACGGCGCGCTTCCGCGCATAGAGGCCGCCGGGTATAAATTCGGAACGGCGCAGAGCTTCCAGCTCGTCCACTCGAGTTGGCAGACGGTGGCCAAGCTTCTCTTGTGGCTTGGAGCGGTCGCGCTTATTGCGCTTACGATATCGTATTTTATTCCGGAGATTGCCTTAGCGGTATTTGTGCTTGGCATGATCGGATCGGCCGGACTGTTCGTGCTGAGCTCAAGCTTGTTTGCACAAGCCTTGGCGCTGGGGGCCGGAACGTGTGCGTCTTCGCTGGCCATCATGTTCGCACTCCAAGCGGCCCGGCGCCGGCGGGAGAAGCCGGTAGGGTCGCGTCTGGGTTTTGCGATAGGACTGCTGCTGCGCTCGTCGCTTATCTCGGTTATCGGGCTGTTGTTTATCGTCGGCTTGCTTAACCAAATTACGTATATGCTTGTACTGGAACAATTCCGCGGAGTCAGCCTGCTTCATCTGGCGCCAATCGCTATCGTGGGCATTTACTGGCTGCTCTTCCTGGAACCGATGAATTACAGGGAACGAATCAAGCGGACTCGGGCACTGTTATCCAAACATATCAGCGTGCTGTGGATCATCGCCGCCGCGCTGGTGGCTGCGGCCGGATTTTATTACTTATCCCGGACCGGGAATGAAGGCCAGGCGTCGGCCTTCGAGCGATACTTCCGCTCGTTCCTGGAGAACACGCTGGGCGTGCGTCCGCGTACCAAGGAATTCCTGATCGCGCATCCGCTCTTCTTATTAGGCGCTTATTTAAGCTATAAATACAGGAACGCGTTGATTCTGATCATGATCGGAGTCATCGGACAAGCGTCGATCGTCGATACGTTCGCGCATCTGCATACACCGCTTGTCATTTCCTCCATCCGTGTCGTATACGGGCTTGCGTTCGGCACCTTGATCGGGCTCGTTCTGATCGCGGTTTGGGAGATTGTTGTAAGGAGTTGGCGTCGTTGGGTACCCCGGTTAAACGAATCGTAATATCCGGCTACTACGGATTTAACAACAGTGGCGACGAAGCGGTGCTTCAATCGATTTTGCTTGCTTTGCAGGAACAAGGAGAACGACAGGGTGTGCGCCTGACCCCTGTCGTTTTGTCCGTCAATCCGGAATGGACCTCGAACACATACGGCGTGGAAGCCGTCCACCGTATGAGGATTCGTGACGTCTGGGGGGCTTTGCGCAGCGCCGATGGACTCATTAGCGGCGGCGGAAGCTTGCTGCAGGATGAAACGAGTCCGAAGACGATCCCTTACTATATCGCCGTTATCCGACTGGCCCAGTGGCTGGGCAAACCTGTGTTTATTTACGCGCAAGGCATCGGACCGGTTCACCGCAAGCTGTTCTATGGCTGGATTCGTTCCGCTTTCCGGCGTTCCGAGGCGATCACCGTGCGGGATGAGGAGTCCAAAGCACTGCTTGGCCGAATGGGAATTAGCGCGTCCAGCGTCGATGTCGTACCGGATCCGGTTATGGGGCTGTCGCTTCGCGGCGGCGGGCAACCGACTGAAACCAGGTCGCTCGCTGCGAATCCTGTAATTGGCGTTTCCGTCCGATTCTGGAACGAAGACCGATCCGAGCTGCACGCGGCAGCGGATGCGCTTAGAACGGTGTTGGAGCGAAGCGGGGCCAGCATTCGTTTTCTGCCGTTCCATCTGCCGGCGGACGAACAAGCCTCCTTGTATGTGCAAGACCTTCTAGGGGAAATCTATAAACACCGGATTTCGGTTGTCCGGAATGTCACGCATCCGCAGGATATGCTGGCGGAAGTGGCCTCCTGCGACATACTTCTCGGTATGAGGCTGCACGCCTTGATTTATGCGGCAAGCCGGTCCGTCCCGATGGTCGGGCTGTCCTACGATCCGAAGATCGATCAGTTCCTGAATCGACTCGGTATGAAATCGGCCGCGAATACGAAACAACCGAACGCGGACGCTTTAGCCGCGGAGATGCTTCGCCTTTTATCGGAGCGCGAGGCCTGGCGGCGGGAGAAGCAGCCAGCGATCGAGCGCTTGAAACAAGAAGCCCAACGTCCGGCTGAACGAATCGCTGCATTTTATGCGAAAGGACGTGGGAACGTATGAGTTTTCCCAAAGTGACCATATTCGGCGTGCCGATCTCTAAGATGAATATGAAGGAAACGGTCGCCTACTTAACGAAGATCATTGAGACGGGCAAGCCGCATCAAATTATTACCGCGAATCCGATCATGGTCATGACCGCGCTGGAAGACCCGCGTTATATGACGATGATGAAGCAAGCCGAGCTTGTCGTTCCGGACGGAGCGGGCGTTGTATGGGCCGCAGGGTATGTGGGCAATCCGGTGGCTGAGCGCGTGGCGGGTTACGACCTGATGCATGAGCTCATGAAATTAGGCGAAACCCGCGGCTGGAAAGTATATATGGTCGGGGCTTCTCCGGATATTATAGAGGCGGCGGCCAATCGTTTGAAGCAGCTGTATCCGGCTCTGCAGTTGGTAGGCTTCAGGGACGGGTATTTTGGTGAAAAAGAGGACAGCCGCGTTATCGAGGCGATTCGGGCGCTCTCTCCCGACATCCTGCTCGTCGGACGTTCGGCGGATAAACAGGAGCCATGGATCGCGCAGCACAAAGAAGAGTTGGGCGTTCCGGTCATTATGGGCGTCGGCGGAAGCTTTGACGTCTTGTCCGGGAAGCTGAAGCGGGCGCCGGTCTTCTTCCAAAAGCTGCGCCTCGAATGGTTTTATCGCTTACTGCAGGAGCCGTGGCGGTACAAAAGGATGCTTGTTCTGCCGAAATTCGCTCTGAAAGTGATTCGCGAGAAGGAAACGGTGCAGAAACCTTGAATAAGCTATGAAAACATCCTGAAAACGCCCAAATTCACAAAAAATGCGTATGGAGTTTCTCCGGCCGCACGAGTATAATTTGAAGTGTTTGGGGTTTTCATAGAAAAAGGGGTTGTGACCATACAAATGACTTGGTTATACGTAATCGGTTTTGCCGTAGCTATGCTGATCGCGCTGCTGATGACACCGCTGGTGAAACGATTTGCCTTTTGGGTAGGAGCCGTCGATGCGCCGAATCACCGCAAGGTACATAGCCGTATCATGCCGCGTTTGGGCGGACTGGCGATTTTCATCGCATTCGTTGCCGCTTACTTCGTTGTATCGCCTGCGATGGACGCGCTGAAATCGGACGTCGTTTTTGGCCTATTGGTGGGTGGAGTGATCGTCGTCGTGATCGGAGCGTTGGACGACCGCTTTGATTTATCGCCAAAGCTTAAGCTGCTCGGACAAATTTTGGCCGCAAGCGTTGTCGTTTATTCCGGCGTTGTAATCGATCTTGTCAACGTGCCGTTCGGCGACGGTGTTATTTCGCTCGAATGGTTGGCGGTGCCGTTAACGATCTTCTGGATCGTTGGCGTGACCAATGCGATCAATCTCATCGACGGTCTGGACGGTTTGTCCGCCGGCGTATCGGGAATCGCAACCTGCACGATACTTGTACTCGCCTTGATGATGGGGAATGTGACCGTGGTCTTGCTGTGTGCGGTCTTGCTAGGAAGCATCGGGGGATTCTTGTTCTACAACTTCCATCCGGCAAAAATTTTCATGGGCGATTCCGGCGCGTTGTTCCTCGGGTTTACGCTAGCTACGTTGTCCGTTCTGGGCTTTAAGCAAGCGACGGTCGTTTCACTGCTTGTACCGATCATGATTCTTGGCGTGCCATTGTCCGATACGTTCTTTGCCATTATGCGTCGCTGGGTGAATAACCTGCCCATTTCTGTCGCGGACAAAAGTCATTTGCATCACTGCCTGCTGCAGTTAGGATTCAGTCATCGCTCAACGGTGCTGATCATTTACGGGATCTCCCTAGTGTTCGGAACGTCGGCGGTACTGCTTTCTTATATGTCCCAGCAGCAAACGCTGTGGGGAACGGTATTGCTCGTCACTGTGCTTCTGTGTATCTTGGTGTTAGGCGCGGAAGCGATAGGGATTATTAGTAAGACAAAGAAGCCGGTACTTCAGTTCTTGAACAAAGCCATGAAGACAATGCAATTGAATACGAAATCTCGAAATAATTAATTTTAATTCCTTAGCGAATCCCAGGCCTTCCGCGGCTTGGGATTTTTTTGTAGTTGGAATTTCAGCGCAAACCTAAATTTTTCTACTTCTTTAACCGATAAGTAAAGTACATGAGACTTTATACAGGGTTAGTGTGTCTAACCATGTAGAAATGCGTTGGAAGGAGGCACTTTCGGAACTGCTCAGACGTTCGTTATTACGTACCCATGCTTTGAATAACCAACATAACCATAAGCAAGCAAGGAGGAGATCAACTTGAAACGCCAGAACAACCGTGCGTTATCCGCATTACTTATTTTCGCCATGCTGCTAACGCTCTGGACGCCTCTTTCGGTAAGTGCGGCTGCGGTTTCCATCACCATCTCAAATTTGAATAACGTGTCGGCTCCGGTATCGGCGACTGACGATACCCCAAGCTCGGCGGCTACGGTGGATACGTTTACGACGAATCCCGTCACGGTGAGCGCCACTATTGCCGGAATACCGGATAACCAAGTCGCAGGCATTTACCTTCGGATTACGAATACGACAACGAAGAAGGTAACGGAAGACAAAGCCATTAAACCCGTTCAAAACGGCAGCGAAATTACATTTAATAATATTATGCTGTCGCAAGGCTTGAATAAAATCGAGATGAAACACGATTCCTTCGGATATACATCCGTACCAGGGTGGGCGAACTTCTCGGCGGCCTTGTCGATCAGTGACCTGAAATTGAACGATCAACAGCTTAACGACAACTCAACGGTGAAGAGAGCCGGTACGCTTGAGGCCATCACAGGTACAGCGACGAATGCCGATGAAATCGTCGTTTATTTGAATGGTACGGCGTATTATCCGGCCAGCTTTTCGCGCAACAAATTTACTTTTTATTTTAATACCGGGCGGATCAGCGACATGAATCTGGAAGCCGGTAATAACGAGCTTACTTTTGTTTCGAAGCAAGGCAACAATACGTACTCGTTAACTCGCAAGTTCTTATATGATGACGGCAAGGCCTATCCATATGACGCAGTCATTAAAGGATTGGGCGCAGCCACCTCCCCGTTAGAGCTTCTCTATCGTCCGACGATTGAAACCAACAACGTCAGTGACGTCGAACTTCGTTTGAAGCTGAAGTCCAATGTAACAACGTCTGTATACCAATACGAGTATGCCGATTTGTACATATCCGGTACGGCAGGGAAATATACTGTCCGTTATGATTTTGCGTCGAACGGGTTTACCAGTACGGGGACCGATCCCGATTTGAACAATGATACGGCGGGTGTGAACACGTTTCATTCGGAGACGCCGGATAGCCCCGATTTTTCCATTCATGATATAACCGTACAGTTGCCTGTCGCGACAGGAAGCTCCAACCAGATTTTTGAGGTTAATTATGTCGATGCCGATAACCGTCTTCCTTCTTTTAAAAGACAGTTCTTTTTCGATTTTGTCGATAAAGACCAACCGTATATTAATCAAGACGTGCAATTGTTTGTAGATGCGACGAAGACGGTTGCGCTGAACAAGCCGAACGGATTCACGCAAATCACCCGATTTCCAGCAAAATTGAAGGTCCTGACCAACAACTCGGCGGGTGTCCTGGTGAAAATCAACGGCCAGCCGTATGACGATATGGACGCGGCCACAGCCAATACAGGCGGCATCTATCCGATTACTGCTGTAACTCCGGCTGCACCGGCGACTCATACCGGGGAGATGACGGTGACATTACAAGGAATTCCGGACGGATCCGCTCTTCTGGAAGTTGTTCCGTGCGCGGACGCCACATGCTCGGCACCAAGACTGGCTTCGACGAAAACCTATAATCTGCAAATCTCCTCTTCGCCGTTGCTGCTCTTGGACAACGTTTATAACGGTATGGTGATTACAGGTAAGGATCAACTGAAATGTACGGCCGCGGCTATGCTGGGGCAGGTGTGTATTTCCGGACGTATTATTAATAAAGCCTCGGCAACGATGGAGGCGACCCTTAATGGAGAGCCGTTAACGATAGACTATCCGAACAGCCCGGCTGACATTGAAACGTTCCGAATCTCCGGGGCGGGATTGAACGTCAACAACGTGCTCAACACCGACGGTAAAAAGACATTGACGTTCAAAGTGAAGGTCAATGGTCAAGAGGTTACATTCAAATACGAATTTTTCATTATTTCCGATAACGGTCCTACCATTACCTTGTTCGATCTGGACTACAATGTGAGCGATCCGCGCTTCGTCAAGAACGCTCAGAGCTACATTACGACAGCTACGCAGATTGATTTGATCGGTCGTGTCACGAACGGGTTGTCTCACAATGCTGTCATTGATGTAACCGTACAGCTGCCGGGCAAATCGACGGAAATAGCGATAGCCAAAACCATTACGACCGTAACTCCGGCGAATGGAGATCCTGCGTATGACGATGTGCGCGTGAACGATTACACCTTTCCTGCAGATACCTACGGGGAGTTTATATTCAATTTGAGAGTCAAGGCTGCAAGCGGGTCCGAAGTGAAGCAGCAAATTCGTATTACGAAGGAACCGCAGCCTTACCGCATCATTGATCCGTTATCGCTGGGCAATTCTACGGGCTTCCAAGACCTTTTATTGATTAAAAACTCGGACGGCAAGGCGCAGCTGAATATCAACAAAAACTATCAGACGCTTCTGATTTATGCGGAGAAAGCAACACAAGTTCTCGTCGGCAAAGAAGAGGCGATGGAGCAAAAGGCATATCCGGGCGTGTTCCGTTATGAAGTGACAAATTTAAAAGCAGGCAAAAACGAAATTAAATTCACTGTCGTACGCGGTACGAATCAACAAGCGGGTTCTATCGTGTTGAACAATACGAATACAGCTATTGAAGGTCTGCAATACAAAGCGAAAATGGGCACTTCGTTTAAAGTATTCGAGGGGGATGTCAGCTTAACGTTCCCTAAAGACACGAAACTGATTCGTAACGATCGTAATGATAAGTTCATTACATCCGAGCGGAGCCTTCTGTTTGCGATTGCCAGCACGGTTGACGGACGTGTCGAGAAAACAGAAACACCGGCGTTCAAAGATTTCTTGAATGAAACGACAGGACGGTTCAGACCGGCAAGTAAACGTTTCTGGATCGATGCCGGTACGATTGAGAATATTGCCGACGGCGATCCAAACAAAGAAGCGCTTATGACGCAAGCTTTGACCAAGGGCGGCGGCCGTTTGCCGACGGAACCGTCCGACATTAATTCAAGTGTAGGTCAATTCCAGAATCGCGATATCAATTATTTAGTCGTTCCAAGCAAACCGGGTACGCTTACTCTGAAATACGATGCCGTAATCCGTGACGATGCATGGCGTTATCTCACCGTGTATCAATATAATGTATTTGAGAATTTGAATGGGAGTCTCACGCCTTCAAGACCAAACGGAGAATGGCGCAATATCGGCGGCGTCGTGAATCCGAAGAACAACACGATTACCGTTCCGATCGATTCATTCGGCTACTTCCAGGTCATGTACATGGACAATGGTTTTGGCGATCTGGATACGGCTACGAACAAACACTGGGCGAAGCTTTATATTGAAGCTTTGTATTCCAAAGGCATTATGCGCAGCAAGGATACGGAACCGAACCGTTTCTTGCCGGATGAGTTTATTTCCCGGGGCGAATTCGTGCAGATGCTCGCTAATATCTTCGATCTGCCGTTAGAAAACCCGGATACACGTGTCGATACCGGGGATCGCACTTATAACGGCATGTTTATCGATGTTCCGCGCGGCAGCGACTTGAGAAGCGGCTTTGGCCTGTATGACTTTAAGCATATTGAAGCGGCTGCCCGTGCAGGTATTATTCGTGGCCAAGCCGGCAATATCTTCGGGCATGACCAATCGCTAACGCGGGCGCAAGCGGCTCTGATGATCGCAAGAGCGGCGGATTTGAAAATGAACTCCGATCTCACGAAAGCGTCCCAAGCGCTTCAGAAAGCTTATACCGACGGGGTTAACATTACGGATCCTGAGTTTGTTCCGGCTATTGAAGCTATCACGAAAGCAAAATTGATGGACGGAATTCCGAATGATTTGCTTGAGGGACAAAGCAAACAAACAGTCCGCTTTGACGCTGGCTCCAACATCACTAGAGCGCAAGCTGCAACTATCGCTTATCGTGTCCTGCAGCAGCAAAAGAAATTCCCGAAATAAGAAATCACGACAAGAAACTATCTTCGCTGCAAGCAGTTGCAGACGAAGATAGTTTCGTTACATACAAGGGATGTCCAATGAGTATGGTGTATGGAAAATACTAAGTAATGACGAAAGTGATATATCGCGATATACTAAGTTTCGTAAGTGAGCGGCACACGAAATGATAGATAAAAGTGAAGCGAAGCTTGCGGGTTAAAAAAACGACAGAAAAACAAAAAAAGTTTTTCGAGAGGCGCAACTTTTTAAAAAACCTTGCGTTTAATACAGTGAATCACGCAAGGAACAAGGAAAGAGCATTAAACATTGGATAATATTCACAAAATTTGCTCTTTACCTTTGGTGGCATGTCAGTGTATAATGTTAAATGGCATGCGAGTCTCTAAGTAGGGACATTATTAGTGTTTACTAGTTTCTGCAAACTTATACGTTGCAGACTTAACTAAGTTAAAATCATTTTTGCTCTAAACTCTGGGAAGGGGGTGAATCGGCTAATGAGGGAAATGAGCTATAATTTATCTAAAGAAAACTCTCAACAACCGAAAGATATTCGAGGAGGAGAAAAAAAGGTTATGAAAAAAAGTTTATCTGCAATTTTGTCCTTGGCTATGGCATTCTCGATGTTTTCTTCCGTTGCGTTCGGCGCTGAAGCTGAAGCTAAGAAAACATCTGCTGACTTCGACGATTTGAAAGATCTGGCAGCAGAACAAAAAGTAATTTTCGATGCAATGATCTCTGGCGGCATCTTCGACGGCGTAGGCGAAAAAACATTTGGTCTGAAAGACAAAATGAACCGCGCTCAATTCGCTAAAGTTGCAGCTTTGATTTTTGATCTGCAAGTTGACACTTCCTTGAAAACTTCCAGCTTCAGCGATGTAAAAGCAGAAGACCCAGCTAACGGCTACGCTCTTCCTTACATCGAAGCTTTGAAAGCAGCTGGCTTGACTGACGGTTATGCACCTGGTGAATACAATCCTGCTGGCGAAGTTACTAAACAAGAACTCGCAACTTTCCTGGTTCGCGGTCTTGGTTGGGAAGCTGAAGCAAAAGCAAGCGCTGGCGTAAGCGACAAAACAGTTTCCGACTGGGCTAAAGGTTACGTTGCAGTAGCAATCGAGAAAAAAATCTTGACTAGCGGCGAAGACGGTACTTTCGGTGGTACTTCCGCAGCTACTCGTGACTTGCTCGTATTGTCTTCCTACGCTGCTGACAAACAATACGTTCCAGCTGGTAAAGTTAGCGTAACTGGTGCAAAAGCAGTTGGCGCGAAAACAGTTGAAATTTCTTTCAATAAACCGGTTGATACTGATAAAGCAAGATTCAAATTGAAAAAAGGTACTGTTGAAATTGCAACAGGAGATGCAAAGTTCTCCGATGACAAGAAAACAGCAACGTTGCCTTTGACTGACGTTAAAGTATCTGCTGGTTCTTACTCGGTAGAAGTTACTGGTCTTGATGCAGCGACTGTAGATAAAACTACAGCTGAGTTTACTGCTGAAGACGAGAAAGTAACGAAAATCGATTTTGTTAACGCTAGCGAAACTGTTGCAAAAAGCAACCGCGTTCGTGTGAAATTGAAAGCTTCCAACCAATACGGCGAGAACGCTTCTTTCTCCGCTGGTTCTTATACCGTATATGCTGACTCTGCAGCAAATGCACAATTGTCCAAATTGGATAGCGGTGAGTTGTTGTTGAAATTGGATACAAGCTCCTACACTTCTGGAACCGGATTGGTTGCGGTTAACATCTACCACAACGAAACACGTGTTACAGCAACAAAAACATTTAAAGTAGGAACTGAGCCGTTCATTTCCAAAATGGAATTGGGCGCAATTAAGTACTCCAACGGCAAAGACAGCATTTCTACTAAAGGCGAAACAGCTACCTTCGACGTTGTGAACTACGATCAATACGGTAACATTGTACCTTACAGCACATCAGATGATACTAATACTCGCGTAGTATTCAATGGCTATGAGCCAAACTTGGATTACTCCGTTGGTGACACAAACAGCGATGATATCGCTGATGTGAAAATCTTCCTTAAAAACAATATCGACAAACCAGGTGACTTCACATTTACGGTTTACAACCAAGCGGGTACATCTACTGGCACGGTAAAACTGACATCTGGCAAAGTTGCTGTTAAAGTAGAACTTGGCGATGTTAATAACGTGATTGCAGCTGGTGACAAAGATGCTTATGTTCCAATCACAGCTTATGATGCTGACGGTAATGCTTTAAGCATTGATGATCTTACTAACACTCAAAACAAAGCTAGAATCAAATTGAGCGCATCCTCTGACACAAATATAAAGAAAGCTGAACTGGTAACAGTGGGAGAGCATAAAGGCAAAATCAAAATCCCTGTCATACCGACAGCATCTAAATCAATCTTATCTTTGACGGCTTATATTGCTGAGCCAAATGCTAACAGCACGGTTACGAAGCAATTTACGATTGCTGATGTTCGCGTGCCTGAAAGCTTCAAAGTAGTAACGGATTCCGATAAGAAAATCATTGCTGGTGGCGAAAGCAAATTTAAAATTCAAGTGTTTGACCAATACGGTAAAGAGTTGAAAAATATTCAAAACACTGATGGTAACGGCGGCGTAGGAACGAAAGACCAGTATAGCGTAACAGTTACAGCTGCCACTTACAAAGGTGTTAGCATTGTTCCAGACAGTTCTTTTAATCTGAACGTCACTCCAGAAGCTTCTGTTCCAACTGTCGTAAATGGTACTGATGTTGAGCTCTTTAATAAAGAGCACAAGTTTGTTTACAACAGTGGTGCTCCAGCTGGCGGCTATGCAGAATTGAAAGCTGAAATCAAAAAGAACGGTAATACGATCAACAGCATTACTAAGAAGATCGAAGCGATAGGAAATGAAGCAGAACTGACTTACAATGTTGCTGCTGTTAGCGATATTTTCAACGCAATTGATGCAAGCTCTGTTTACGCAGCAACATATGACACTAATAAAACGCTTGAACTTACAGAACAAGAGTCGGCCGGATTTAGTAAGTTTGCAAAACAAGTAAAAATTACCGCAACAGATAGCGCAGGTAATACAGTTGCAATTCCACAAACTGTTCAGTCGATCACATCTTCTAACCAAGCTGCTGTAAGAACAGATGTTAGAGAATCCACAGCGAACGGTGTAACCATTAGAAAAGGTTACGTAATTGGTAACAAAAAAGGTTCTGCACAAGTTAATGTATCGTTCATTAATAACGAAAATGAACTTGTATTGAAAACCTTGAATGTGAACGTTCTGGATGATAATATTACATCGACGAAAATTGAAGCAGGTAACACTACTCGTACACTTGCTCAATTTAATGCTCAGAAGAATGCCTTCGTATTGTCTAACCTGAAAGTAACGGATAACTACGGTGTTACTTATGAAGGACTTGATGCTCAGAAGTATAACTATCTCTTCGGTGTAGTTTGGACTGTTAAGGGTGGAGATGGTAAAGTAACTGTTGACCAATACGGCAACATTACTGCAGATCCAAGTGTAACTGGCTTTGACCTGATTGCAACAACTGCAACTGGCTTGCAAGCTACAACTTCTGTTGGTGAGTAACTAATCATCATTAAGCTTTCTTGAAGAAAGAAGACCTTTGGGTCTTCTTTTTTTAATATTTAATGATTAGAAATACATTTGTTTTGAAACTATCTTAACTAAGCTTTAAAATATAGGAAGAGGAGCTTAAACTAGTGAAACCGTCAATAAATAAAACCTTTATTCTAGTGATCGCACTATTCCTAAGTGTCATCTATATTACAAATGCGGAGGGTGTAACTTCACCTGGTTCGGTCAACGATCCCCTCATTACGAAAAGCTATTTCGACGAAAATATTGATAAGAAAATTACAGAAGCTATTGCCAAATATACAAGTAATGCAGGCAATAAACCTGATTCATCAACCCCAACTCCAGCCGCAACCAATTCCGACCTTACCATCGTTGAACTCAAGCAATCCCAAACTTTATACGGTGGTTCCGGTACAGAGATCATCGTCCGCACAGGCAAAGTACTCGTCACCAGCTCGGATGAAAGCGGTATCGCTGACGTTACCATAGGTAAAGATATTACGAATGGCGCACCGGTCGAGCTGAATCATTTGCTTATTGTTCCACGCGAAGGACGGGGAATTAAGCCGGACCCTAAAAACAAACAAGACATATTCGTCATGGTACGCGGAAGCTATTCCATTTTAAATGCCGACGGTACAAAAGCTACTCCATAATTTTACCCTTGCGACCAATCATTTATACGTTTGACTTCCTTCGGAGCGGTCATACTAAGCCCACATCCCGATGAAGGAGGCTTTCGATTATGTCGAAAACAAACAAGAAGGTCGTACCGGAGAGCGGAAAAGCGTTGGATATTCTGAAGTATGAAATTGCGGCCGAACTGGGGCTACCGGTAGGTAAACAGATGGCGAGCATGAATGTGGAGTTTGCGACAGAGCTTGGTTCAATTCCGTCCCAACAAGTGAAAGAGGATTATTGGGGGCATATCGCATCTCGTGATGCAGGCGCTGTCGGGGGAACGATTACTTCCCGCCTAATTAAAAAGGCCGAGGAAACGTTGTTCGGACTCTAGCTGGAAACAATTTAAAGCACTAATTGTTAATTTTTTTGAACAAGTCCCGAATTCATTGACAGTGTTGGACAAATCCAGTAACATACAGAATGAAGGTAAACATTAAAGAAACCTTTTCCACTCGGAAAAGGTTAATTTTTTGCATGTAGACTTATTCATTAATTAATACTAGCAGTAGGAGGTTGTTCTAATGTCCAATTCAACCGGTCGTCGCTTGTTTACATCCGAGTCCGTTACCGAAGGTCATCCGGATAAAATTTGCGACCAAATATCCGATTCCGTTCTGGATGCTTTTCTTGCTAATGACCCTAACGCGCGTGTTGCGTGCGAAGTTTCCGTTGCTACAGGTTTAGTGCTTGTGATCGGTGAAATTTCAAGCCGTTCGGAGTTTGTCGATATCCAATCGATCGCACGTCAAACGATTAAAGATATTGGCTATACGCGAGCTAAGTATGGTTTTGACTCGTCCACTTGCGCCGTGCTTGTTTCCTTGAATGAGCAGTCGCCTGACATCGCACAAGGGGTAGACCAAGCCCTCGAAGCACGCGAAGGTCAAATGTCGGACGATCAGATCGAAGCGATCGGAGCGGGCGACCAAGGGATGATGTTCGGTTTTGCAGTCAATGAAACTCCTGAATTGATGCCATTGCCGATTTCTCTTTCTCACCAATTGTCCCGCCGCTTGTCCGAAGTTCGCAAGAACGGTACGCTTGGCTACCTCCGTCCGGATGGTAAAACGCAAGTTACTGTCGAATACGATGGAGCAAAGCCGGTTCGTGTCGACACGATTGTCGTTTCTACCCAGCATGCGGAAGAAATTACGCTGGAGCAAATTCAAGCTGACATTAAAGAGCATGTCATCAAGCCGGTTGTACCGGAGCACTTGATCGATGCCGATACCAAATACTTCATCAACCCGACGGGGCGCTTCGTTATCGGTGGACCACAAGGGGATGCAGGTCTCACAGGCCGTAAAATTATCGTCGATACGTACGGCGGTTACGCTCGTCACGGCGGCGGCGCTTTCTCCGGTAAAGATCCGACGAAAGTTGACCGCTCCGGCGCATATGCAGCACGCTATGTTGCGAAGAACATTGTTGCCGCAGGTCTTGCCGACAAGTGCGAAGTACAGCTTGCCTACGCAATTGGTGTGGCTAAGCCGGTATCGATCTCCGTCGATACATTCGGTACAGGTACAGTGAGCGAAGAGAAGCTGGTCGAAATCGTTCGCAAAAACTTCGACCTGCGCCCTGCAGGCATTATCAAAATGCTCGACCTGCGTCGCCCGATTTACAAGCAAACGGCAGCCTACGGACATTTTGGCCGTACGGATATCGATTTGCCTTGGGAGCGTACGGACAAAGCGGAGCAGTTGAAAGCAGACGCACTGTAATATATCAGCGTTCATGATCTGTCTAAGCAAGACGATCCGATTCGATTCGGATCGTCTTTTTGACTTTGTCGAATATTATACTATGCAATGAACGTAACTTTTCTCATAGAATAAGAGTCTAATAGAAAGGAGAGTGAAATAGAGAGGAGATTAATAGCGTGATTTTGCACAAGAAGTGGCGAAAGTTGTCGTATGTCGTACTAGCAGCTAGCGTTATCCTATCATCTTGGTCAGCGACAACCGCTGCCTTTGCACAAAGCCAACCTGTTCTAACGATGGTGAACCAGGAAATTTTAACGTCAGGCGCTATATTGAAAAAATACACTTGGCAGACGACCCGTAACAATAAAGACGTAAAAGTGAACGCGAATGTAGTGGAAGTGGACTTGACGAATTCGAACGTCAAATTGGATGTGATGACGGGTACCAACAATCAGTTTACGAAAAAGCAGACCGTGCTCGGAATGGCTATAGAGACGAAAGCCGTAGCCGGAGTGAACGGAGATTTCTATAACACGCAGGCTGAAGGGGTACCGATGGGCCCGCAAATAAGTAACGGACAGCTTATGGCGACTCCGCCGTATTTACCGGGCTTTTACACATTCGCCCTCGATCAGAACAATAAACCGATTGTGGACTTATTTACTTTTAAAGGAAACATCATAGCGAAAGATGGAGCGAGCTATCCGCTTGGCGGGATTAATAAGACGTATTACTGGTTTGAGCCGGGCGGGGAGCATAGTCATATCGACGGCCTCTTCATGTACACGAATGCCTGGGGGCAGGTGGACCGCTCCAACGACGGAGTGACTTATCCGACCGAAGTGCTGGTGCAGAACGGCATCATCACGCAGATCCCGGAGAACGGCGTTGTGAATATGATTGCTCCCCAAGACGGGTATATTTTGCGCGCATCGGGCAAAGCGGCCGAGTTTGTGCGTGCCCACCTGAAAGTAGGAGATCCGATAAAGGCGGACTATGAAGTGCTTGCTCAGGACCCGAATACGAAGTACGACGTGACCAAGTTCAAAATGATGATCGGTGGCCACACGATTCTGGTGGACGGCGGCCAGCCCGCAAAGTTCTCGCGTGAAGTGGCGAGCTTGTGCTGCACCCGTTCCCGAACGGCGATCGGGTACTCGAAGGACGAGAAAACGGCTTATCTCATTACAGCCGATTACAGCGGCGAAAGCAAGGGTTTGAGTATGACCGAGCTGCAGCAGTTTATGATTCAGGTCGGCGTATGGAAGGGATTAAATCTCGACGGCGGCGGCTCTACGCAAATGGTCGCCAGACCGCTCGGTGAATTCGAGCCGGTGCTTGTCAACAAGACGGAAACCGGCATACAACGGAAAGTTGTGAATGGTGTAGGCGTCTACTCCATTGCCCCTAAGGGGCAAGTAAAAGGTTTATTCGTCCAAGCCCCTAACGTATTGTTCCTCGGGGAACATTCGCCGCTTAGCACCAAAGCTTACGACGAATACTACAACCCGATGGAAGCGGGTACGATGACCGCCCAGTGGAGCGTCGCCGATCAGAGGGGCACATTTAAAGAAAACGTATTTACACCGACCAAGGCGGGTATGGCTAAAGTAACCGCCGTATCCGGCCAAGCAAGCTTTACGGCTGACGTGGAGGTTGCCGGAAGGAACCAAATCGCCAGTATGAAGATCATGACCGATAGCTTGGCTTTGTCCGAAGGCGAGACTTATAAAATCCCCGTAGTCGCGACAACCGTCTCGGGCAAAACGAGGGAGATTCCGGCGGAACTCATCGAGTGGGAGGTTCTCGGCATTAAAGGTCAGGCGGCTAACGGGAAACTGACGGTTGAAAGCCTCAACGGCAGCACTGGCGCTCAACTGATCGCCCGTTATGACGGTTATAGCACAATGTCGACAATTCCGGTCGGGATCGACAAAACCTGGTATGACCTCGACAATTTTGCTGTCATGACGATGTCCGATCAGAAGCCCGCGGAAGTTAAAGCGTCCGTACAGATCAAACCGAGCGAGACGAATAATAAGTACCTCGAGCTGCAGTATGATTTTACGCAGGGGACAGGCAACAAATGGGCTTATGCGACGCTGGATACCGGAGTGCTCATTGAAGGTCAGCCGCAAATGCTGAAGGTAAAAGTGAACGGTGACGAGAGCTTAAACTGGCTGCGGGCCGAAATTCTCGATAACAGCGGAAAAATCCATTACGTCGATTTGGCGCGCAATATTAACTGGAAAGGCTGGAAGCAGTTGACAGCCGACTTATCCGAATATAAAATGAATTATCCGATTCGTGTGAAGAGCTTGTATTTGGTTAATGAAGAAATCGGACAGGACGAACGGGCGGCGAAAGGCAGTATCGGAATCGACGATATCGCCTTTACTTATCGCGGCAGCGTCCAGCAGCCGGCACAAAATTCGGTAGGGTTGACGATTAACAAGAAGGCGGTTACGGTGAACGGGAAAAGCCTGACTTTGGAGCAGGCGCCCTATATTACGGAAGGAAATACATTGATTCCGATTCGTTTCGTAACGGATGCGCTGGGCGGTACGGTCCGTTGGGACGAGAAGGAACGCAAAGTTACGGTCATCCGGGGAACCAAGATGATCGACCTATGGATCGATCAGAAAGACTTGCTTGTCAACGGTCAGCGCATCACAGCCGAGGTAGCGCCTGTCATTAAAAGTGATATAACTATGGTTCCACTCCGGATTTTATCCGAGAATTTGGGCTGGAAGGTGACTTGGGACGCTAAGACTCAGCAAATCACGATGCAATAATTAGTGCTTCAAGCTCTCACATTCTTTCGTGATTATGGTACTATATTGCTAGAACGAACGAGAAAAATGGCGAAGGAGCACTGTCCGGATGCAAGTCGACGTCTTTGACCGCGTCATCAAGAATGCCATTAATGTGATGGAGAACAGCAAGTACCAGGTATTTGAGATTTGTGAGAGTGTCCGGGCTGAACGCGAAGCGCTTAACAATGAGCTGCAGCTTGTCATTGAAGAAACGAAGAAGATGATCGACACGGTGGATCGTTTTGAGGTCGATTACCGGCGGTCCCGCATCCGATTGACGGAAGTCAGCCGCGATTTCAAACGATTCAATGAAGAAGATATTCGCGCCGCGTACGAAGCGGCTACTCAACTCCAGGCCCAATTGGCTATTCATAGGGAAAAGGAACTGCACTTAAAACATCGCCGCGATGATTTGCAGAAGCGAATCAAGAATGTAGATAAACAATTGGAGCGGGCGGAAACGTTAGTGTCTCAATTCGGCGTCGTTCTGGAGTATTTGTCAGGAGACCTGAATCAGGTGACGCGCATATTGGAATCCGCCAAGAACCGCCAACTATTGGGCTTGAAAATTATATTGGCACAGGAAGAAGAACGTAAGCGCATTGCCCGGGAAATTCATGACGGCCTGGCGCAAAATATGGCTAACATGGTGCTTCGTACGGAAATTACCGAGCGGATGTTGGCCAAGGAAGCCTATAACGCGGTAAGAAATGAATTAAGCGATCTGAAGCTAAGCGTGCGGAGCGGAATTGAAGAGGTTCGGAAAATCATCTTCAACCTCCGCCCCATGGCGCTTGACGATTTAGGCCTCGTGCCGACGCTTCGTAAATTCGTCCAGGATTACGAAGAGAAAGCGAAAATACGTACCAAGTTCGAAATGGTGGGTAAAGAAATTCGTCTGCCTTCGGGCATGGAGGTTGCGATCTATCGACTCGTGCAGGAGACGTTCTCTAATGTCCACAAGCACGCACAGGCTACTCATGTGACGCTCGAGCTGACCTTCCAACAGCAAATGGTCAAATTGACGGTGAGTGACAACGGCATGGGCTTTTCGACCGAAAACATAGATAAGAAGATTGCCAATGGCACACACTACGGATTGATGGGCATGCGGGAACGCGTAGAGCTTCTCGAAGGCAGAATGGATATTGAATCGACGGTGGGCGTAGGAACGAAAGTTTCCATGGTCATACCAATTAAATCGGATTCCAGAGAGGAGTAAGAATTATGGATATCATGGGCAATGTCAAGCGCCCGATAAAGCTGGTTCTTGCGGATGACCATCAGTTGTTTCGCGAGGGAGTTAAGCGGATTTTAAATATGGAGAGCGATTTGGAAGTCGTCGGCGAGTGCGGAGACGGTATTCAGGTTCTGGAATTATGCAATACGCTTCACCCGGACATCGTCCTGATGGACATCAACATGCCGGTCGAGAATGGCGTCGTCGCAACGGAGAAGCTGAAAGATATTTTTCCCGATATTAAGGTGATCATTCTCTCCATTCATGATGACGAAAGCTATGTGTTTGAGACGCTTCGTAAGGGAGCTTCCGGTTATTTGCTGAAGGACATGGAAGCAGAGTCGCTCATTAACGCGATTCGCTCGGTTGTCGCGGGACATGCCTACATTCACCCCAAAGTGACAGGCAAGCTGATCAATCAACTGCGCCGAATGACTTACTTGGACGAGCAAGGCGTCTCCGGTACCAGTACCGCGGCCAAGGAAGCCGGCGTGAAATATGTGCATATGGACAATAGCCCGCTGACGCGCCGCGAAGCGGAAGTGCTTCGTCTTATGGCGGAAGGCAAGAGCAATAAGATGATCGGCGAGTTTCTTTACATAAGCGAAAAGACGGTAAAAAACCATGTAAGCAGTATTCTGCAAAAGATGGAAGTCGATGATCGGACGCAAGCGGTCATTATCGCTATTAAGAACGGCTGGGTAACCCTGTAAGCTGCCGGACGACAGCAGTCTTTATTTAGATTCCCAAGGCACCAACCTTATGGAAGCGGCATATACTGCTCTTAAGGGAGGGAGCCGCTATGATGATAGGCTTGGTTTGGATCATGGGCTTTTACGCTGCGGGAATCGCAATCATCCATACGCTTCACTGGCGTTGGAAGCGGCACGGAAGCCATCGCATCACGCATTATGTGCTCCGAACGAGGAATAACGGACGCGATATTGAGTGGTATTTGAGGTCACTGCATTTGTTCTCCTGGATAAAGGGTAAATCGATCGAGGTGACACTTGCCGACGAAGGATCTACGGACGAGACGATCGCTATTGCCGAGCGGTTAAGCAAGGAACATCATCTGAACATTCATACGCGTGTGGAAGACAATTGGGACGAGTGGATGTTGAAGCACGAGCATGAGCAGATTGTGATTGTCCAGCTTAATCAAGCAGATGGTTTAGAAACCGCCTTCAAATATATGTGATCATCGGATAAAGGAGTAGCATGAAAGCATTCGTCTATTTGCTGGATAGTGCGAAAGAGAAGTCCTGGCACGTTTCTTTGGAACTGCGGGCGGATCAGGATCATTCGGTTCGGGTACACGGTCGAGATTTTCGTCTGCGTGTGCTGGAACCGTCTTTGTCATTCGGACAAGCCTACGCTCTTGTGAAGAGCTTGAACGGACGGAGGGGGGACGACTTGGCCGGGTTGCGGCGGGCAGCCGCCGGGTTAGGTTGGAAGGCTTCCGCTACGGACCACTGGAGACTTTGGTCTTGGCGTCCGCAAGCAAGCGATGAGGTGACCAAAACAGCTTGGATCGAAACGGATCGTCTAGTGTCGGCTTTAGCCCAGGGGGTCGAAGGAAGAAGCTTATTGCTGGAGGAGCTGGAGGCGCTTCTGAAAGAGAAGTCCTGGGGGCAAGCAGAGTCTCATGCAGGCTTACCCTATTTGCTCCAACTGGCATGGCTGCAAAAGCGGTTGGCGCTCCACCCGGGTATACAGGCAGGGAACGTTCGTCACGCCCTGGGACTAGCCGGTTGGCGTAGGGCGCAGGCTCGCTGCCTGCGGTGCGGGAGCACAGGCATACAGGGGAAGACTGAGGAAGCGGGGCTTGTTGTATGGTCGGGCTGTCCGTCGTGCGGGACCGATTGTCCGTATTGCGAGGGCTGTTTGACGATGGGCAGGGTTCGCTCTTGCAGCCCGCTGGTTCAGGGCATTCGAGCGACCGTAATGAAACGCGAGGTTAGTAAGGGTCCGCTACAGTTGAAGTCTAATACCGCTTACCTTGAATCATGGGGGCTAAGCCCGATACAAGCTGCCGCATCGGAGGAAGCATTGAGTTTTTTGAAAGCAAATAAATCCCTTACCAGTGAAAAAACGGGTATGAGCCGGTTTTTAATTTGGGCGGTCACCGGGGCGGGAAAAACCGAAATGATATTTCCGATGATCCAGTACACGGTCGAATCGCACGGCAAGGTGGCGGTCGTGACGCCGCGGAGGGATGTCGTTCTGGAGCTGAAGCCGCGGTTGGAGAAGGCATTCCCGCACATTCGTGTCGTCACGTTGTACGGCGGCAGTGAGCAGCGCTGGGAGCGAGGCGAGCTTACCTTGGCGACGACGCATCAGATGATGCGGTTTAAGGAAGCTTTCGATCTGGTTATCGTGGATGAAATCGATGCTTTTCCATATCACAACAATCCTATGCTGCTCTATGCGGTGGAACAAGTATGCTCGCCGGGCGGATCCTTTATCTTGCTATCCGCCACACCTCCCGAGGGGCTGCAGCAGCAGGTGCGCGCAGGCCTCCTGCCGCATGCCCGGGTACCTGCAAGATACCATAGGCGCCCGCTGCCCGAACCGGTATTGCTCCGATGTTCTCCGATAAAGCGATTGCTGCAGGAACAGCGGCTGCCGGCACGTTTACAATCGGCGATTCAGAGGTCTCTGACTCGAGGCGCGCAAGTGTTTGTGTTTGTGCCGAATATCAAAACGGTTGATTCCTTTGTTACCTTGCTTCGTAGTGCGTTCCCGGGTTATGGAATAGAGGGGACGTCCTCGAGGGATGCTGAGCGCGCGGAGAAGGTGGTCTCCTTCCGTTCCGGGGCCACCCGGCTGCTGGTGACGACGACCATTCTGGAGCGAGGCGTGACGATTCCGAAATCCGATGTGTTTATTGTGGAGGCCGGGTCTTCCATGTTCGATGCCGCTTCGCTGGTCCAGATGGCCGGTAGAGCGGGACGCTCTGCGCAGGACCCGAACGGATTCGTTTATTTTGCCGCTGAGGAGAAAACCAGATCTCAGGTTCAGGCCGTCAAGCAGATTAAGGAGATGAATGCGTTAGCTCGAAAAAGAGGATATATCGACTAGGGCGTTAGGAGGAGGATCTGGACATCATTCAACCGTGGAAAGAACGATGGTTTTCTTTATGGAAACGATGGGTGCGAGGTATGGAAGGGCAGCTCGCTCCGCGCGCGCGAACTTGCTTGGTATGCGGCAATGCGAGTAAAGGGAGCGTCTCGGCGCAGCTGCAGGTGTGCCGGTCCTGCGAGGCGGCAATCCCATGGATACGAAACGTACAGTGTGCGCGCTGCGGCCGGCACGAGCGCTGCCCGGACTGCACAAGGCGGGAGGAGACCTACTTCGTGCAAAACCGCAGCTGCGTTCGTTATGACGAACAGATGAAATCATGGCTGGCGCTGTACAAGTACCGTGGCAAAGAATCGCTCAAACGCGTGCTCGGAAATATGCTGGTCCACGCGTATCATCTGCATCGGCTCGCGCACGAGCAAGAGGCTTGGCCAAAGCCCGATCAAGCCTATATGACCTTCGTTCCACTAAGCGAGGAGCGTTACGGGGAGCGGGGATTCAATCAGGCTGAGCAAATGGCTGTCGAAGTAAGCCGCTTGACCGGCATTCCGGTGCTTCCTCTACTCCGTCGTACCCGCCATACCGCGAAGCAAAGCTTTAAGGGCAGAGCGGACCGGTTGGACGATATGCAGGGAGTGTTTGAGTTGATTCCGGAGGCGGTCAGTCAACTGCTCTCGTACACTTGCACGCAGCGTACGCACCTCTACATTGTAGACGATGTATATACGACCGGAAGCACCTTGAACGAGTGTGCCCGGGTCGTTCGCAAGTCCTTGCCCGTGCAGGTATTTGGTCTTACTTTTGCCAGATAAGACATGTGTGAATCTTACCACTTTTTCGAAAAAAGGAAGTGCATTGTCCTAATGTTTGAGCTAAACTAGGGGTATAGAGGTTGGCTTATAGACAAGGAGGTATGTCATGAGTCTGAATGTGGCAAACTGTTACCGGTGTGGTAAAATATATGTGAAAAACATGCACGGCCTATGTCCGAACTGCATCAAGGACATTGAAAGCCAGTATGAGAAATGTTTGAAATATCTCCGTGAATATCGGACATGCACGATCCATGAATTGAGCGAAGCAACGGAGGTACCGGTAAAGCAAATCACGAAGTTCATCCGTGAGGGCCGTATCTCCATTAAGAATAACCCGAATATGTCGTACAGCTGTGAGGTTTGCGGGACAGCTATAAAGGATCATACCATTTGCGATTCCTGCCGTACGCGGCTGGCGAAGGATGCGAGCAATATGATGGAAGACGATCAGCGAAAGAAAGAAAAGCAGGAGGGCAAAGTAACGTATATAATTAAAGATCATTTGCAAGACCGTTACAATTAACTAGTTGAAATTAACCTAAACTTTTCTTTAGTCCCCACCGATAAAAGTAGTAACAAGCTTATCGGTGGGTTTTATTATGGCCGAAACAGAGGTGAATTTTTATGAAAATCAACGGAAGCAATCGAGTGGGCGCAGTCAATCCATACAAAAAAAATCAAGAAGCGCACCAACCGACGGTCAGCCACAGAACGGGCAAAAAGAAAGATCAGATAGAAATATCGAGTGAAGCCAAGGAGTTGATGGAGACGCAGAATCCGAGACCTGTTTCGAAAGAAAAGATCGAGGAACTGAAGAAATCCATTTCTACAGGGGCGTATCGTGTAGATGCTCGGTTATTGGCAGAGAAGATACTTCCGTTTCTTAAATAAGATTTGAGGTGACCTCAGTGGCTTTCCAAGCTTTGATACAGATCATGAACACACTGAATGACCAACATGCCATCTTATTAGACTTGGCAGAGCGAAAGAAACAAGTGCTAATCCGAAATCAAGTTGATCAATTGACGGTGATCCTGACCAAAGAAACCAAGCTAATAAAGCAGATCTCTGAAGCGGACCAGCAACGAATAGACGCCATTCAACAGTTTTTATTAGAGAAGGGATATAAACCGAATTCTCGGGTTACGGTAAGTGACTTGACAAAAATTATCTTCAATGTGGAAGATAAGAAGCTGCTGCTTGAAACTCAAAAAGATCTCTTGGCAACAATCCGTAAACTGCGAGAGATTAATCGAATTAATCAGGATCTTATCGAACATTCTCTGGCTTTCATAAATTATTCACTTGACCTTATAATAGGCCCGCCGGATGATGGGGCAGTCTACCATCATCCTCAACAACAATCACTTGGTCCAAAACGTCCGGGCTTGTTTGATACTAGAGCATGATTAAACAAAACCAAGACTCCAATACTTTTGCACGGTAAGAAAGGGGAATTACTCCGATGCGCTCCACTTTTAGTGGAATTGAAATAGCCAAACGCAGTTTATTTACTCAACAGGCTGCTTTGACGACAACGGGCCACAATATTGCTAATGCAAATACTAAGGGATACTCGAGACAAGTAGTAAATATGGTCGCATCCAGACCTATCGAATATCCAGGAATGATGCGGAGTAACATACCTGGACAAATGGGCCAAGGGGTTGAATTTGATCATATTAAACGAATTCGTGAAAGATTCTTAGATAATCAGTTCCATAATGAGAATAAAAGTTTGGGTGACTGGTCTATCCGAAAAGATACGCTGGATAAACTGGAGACGATCATTAACGAACCATCGGATACAGGAATTCGACAAACTATAGAAGGCTTTTGGAACGCTTGGCAGGAGCTCAGTAAATCTCCTGAAAATACGACGGCTAGAGTTTTAGTTAAAGAACGAGCGCTGGCGATGACCGATGCCTTTAATCACACATCCCGGCAGTTTGAGGATTTATCTAGTGATTTAACAAAGAATATTGAAGTTAAAGCCGGCGAAGCCAACCTTATACTAAATCAAGTAGCCAAACTCAATGAGGAGATCTACCGGATAGAGGGTCTAGGGAACGATGCAAATGACTTGCGAGACCAGCGAGATCTACTTGTAGATGATCTCTCTAAAATTATGAACATTACCTTTACCGAAGAAGACAGAGGTTACAATATAAGCATGGGCAACGTCCAGCTTGTAGCCGGTAACCAAGTAAACAGCCCGCTAACTAGGGCATCGTTGGAGCAAGCGGCTACGAGCAACGATTTAAACAGCGGCGAAATATACGGTATGATTCAGTCACGTGACCATTACGTAGCCAACTACCAATTTCAATTGGATAATATGTTGAAAGTTCTTGTTCAAGGTGACGTTAAAGTTACGCTGCCTAAAGACATGGTTGTACCTGATGGAACGACTTTGAACATAGTGAAGCCGGATGGTACAACAGAACCAATGACCTATTCCGGTTCTATTACAGATCGAACGTTGCCTAGTGATATGGACGTTATTGTCAACGGGTTTAATGGTTTACATGCTTTAGGCTACAGTGGCTCCAGCCCATTGAAATCGGGCGTGGCGTTCTTCACATTGAAACCAGGGAGCACAGAATTCACGGCAGAGAGTGTTACTGTAAATCCGGTTATTCAAAATGACGTCTCGAATATCTCTTCTTCCTCCCGCAGTTATACGGATACAGATGGGATCGATAAGGTTGTAAAAGGTAATAATGATATGGCTCTTCTCCTTGCCGGGCTTCGAAATAAAAAGGTGAATTTTGATCCGAGTGCTTCTGGCAAACCTATATTAACAGATGGGACGTTCGATGAGTTCTATCGTTCCATGGTCGGCGAGCTTGGTGTCCAAAGTCAGGAAGCAGCACGTCAAGCCACTAATCAGCAGGTTTTGGTTGAACAAGTGGAGTCAAACAGACAAGCTGTCAGTGGCGTTTCACTGGACGAAGAAATGGCAAACATGATTAAGTACCAACATGCATACAGTGCTGCTGCACGTTCCTTAACAACCTTCGATGAGATGTTGGATAAAGTGATCAACGGAATGGGTGTCGTAGGTAGATAATTCTTAAGTAAAGGTGGCCACTGACATATGCCTATACGTGTTACGCAGGGAATGTTGAATAATCAACTGCTGCGGAATATAAATACCAATTTAAATCGGATTAACGTTCATCAGAACCAGCTCTCAACTGGACGCACAATCAACAAAGCTTCGGATAATCCTGTAGGGATAAGTTTTTCTTTGCGATATCGCAGTGAGTTGTCTGCTAATGATCAGTTTGAGAGCAACATTGATACAGCCATCTCTTGGTTGGAATTCACAGATACAATGCTGAATCAGGCCACAAGCGTCATGCAACGTACTCGTGAGCTTGCCGTTAACGCATCTAATGGGACCAATCCTCAAGCGGCTTTAGATGCGATTAAAAGCGAAGTGGAACAATTATATTCTCAGATGGTTACGATAGGTAACAGTGAATTTAACGGCAAATATGTATTTAACGGTCAACTGACGGATAAGCCTCCATATAAGGAAAGTACTGCAGGTACAGACGCTATCGATACAGGGGAGATAAAGTTTGATGTTGGGGCGGGGGTTCGGGTAACGGCCAATATTACAGGAGATAAAGTATTTGGAATGCCCGATGATCCCAATGCACCTGGAACCAATGATAATATCTTTGTTATTATGAAGGATATGGTTAAGGCCCTTGAATCGGGTAACTTTGATGGCATTCAAAACTCTTTAGGAAGACTTGATAAGCAAAACGATGTATTCCTAGAAGCTAGGGCTGACGTAGGAGCTCGCTTGAACCGTATTGAACTTGCCCAGCAAAGACTTCAAGATATAAGCATCAATCTTCAGACTCTTCAATCGAAAACAGAAGATGCCGATGTTTCCGAAGTCATAACCAATTTAAAAACAGATGAAAACGTATATCAGGCATCTCTTTCTGTAGGCGCCAAAATTATTAGTGCGACTTTAGTGGACTTTATTAGATAGGAGGGATGGTATTTGTTATCCAGAACTCCTCAGATCCAAATTCATCAGCAATATGGTCGGATCGGAATAGATGCTGACTTAGGCCAATATGAAATTTATCAGCGCAGTGCGACTCAAGAAATAACGACGGATCCAGCAAAGCTCGAGATGAATACAACACCAGCTGAGCTCATTATTGATAATAGCAAGTGGCGGGATGCAATGGGGAATGGCCCTTTTCTGGAAGTAATGAATCGGATTTATTCTCAATGTCGTAGCATTGCTCTCCAAGGAATCGCGAAAACAGTCGAAGATGGAAATCGAATGGCTCAAATACATACGGGGGAAAATGTGATTGCCTCCTTAGCTAGAGAAAGTACGAACGACATTGATTTTTATGAATATATGTACATGGGTGAAGCTTCTTTAGATAATATTGATATCCAATACAATCCGGCGAAAGTTAACCTCAATTATACGCCTGCACATGTAAATCATCGGATCAAAATGAATCCTCCAGAAATTCAGTATCATAGAGGGAAGCTTGAGATTTACATGCTGCAATATCCCAAGGTAGAAGTAACCCCGCCGCAGATGGATGTAAAAATTTAATGCAAAAGTGGAGGCTATAGGTGCTGATAAAAAGCATCTATAGCTCATTTTTTATTAGATACATTAGAAAGGATGTTGCAGCATGTTATTAAAAACGGAGACTTTGGGGGAAGTACTGTACCAAGAGCAGGATATTTTAAATTTTTCACAAGGAATTCCGGGGTTTGAGAAATTTCAGAAATTTTTGATTATTCAGCAGGAAGAAGACTTGCCTTTTGCCTATTTACAATCCATTGAGCTGGATCGACTTCAATTTGTTTTGATTAACCCCTTTATCATATATAAGTCATATGAATTCGAGCTTTCGTCTGAGCTGCTAGAGGAGCTGGAGATCGAGTCTGAAGAAGATGTGGAGATCTGGTGCATTGTGACGGTTCAGGAGCGGGTGGAGGAGACTACTGTGAATTTAATGGCCCCGGTTGTTCTGAACAAGACCAAGCGTATAGGGAAACAAGTTGTTTTGCATCATTGGTGTTACCAGACCAAACATCGACTAGCAGATTTAATGGCCTCTGAAAGTCTAAATCAAGGAGAGTGAAGACATGCTCGTGCTTTCTCGCAAGCCAGGTGAATCCATAATGATTGGGGATAATATCGAGCTCGTGGTTTTAGGTACGGAAGGGGACGTAGTGAAGATTGGGATCGTTGCTCCTAAGCATCAGCCAATATTACGCAAAGAGATTTACACGGCTGTTAAAGACTCAAACACCCAAGCCCTAAATTCTACAATAAATCTTAAACATTTAAAAACAATGATCGAAGAAAAAAACAATAAAAAGCTATAAACTTTTGTCTGCTCTTAGACGATAAATAAAATTATAGAGGGGATGAAAAGGGCGGCCGACCTTGACCATCTCACTTTAAATCATAATGAATCCACATGGATGTGGAGTCAGACACTTCAAGGAGGAAGTAAAAATGAGAATTAACCACAACATTGCGTCTTTGAACACGTATCGTCAGTTGAGCACTAACTCTGCTAACACAAACAAATCCATCGAGAAATTGTCTTCCGGTCTCCGCATCAACCGTGCTGGTGACGATGCAGCTGGTCTGGCAATTTCCGAAAAAATGCGCGGCCAAATCCGCGGCTTGGACATGGCTTCTAAGAACTCGCAAGATGGTATCTCTTTAATTCAAACCGCTGAAGGTGCATTGAACGAAACTCACAGCATCCTTCAACGTATGCGGGAACTCTCTGTTCAAGCATCCAACGATACAAATACTACTGATGACCGTGCGGAGCTTCAAAAAGAGATTGACCAGTTAACAAGTGAGATTGACCGTATCGGTAACACCACCGAATTTAATACTAAGAAACTGTTAAATGGTGGAGCTGGAATTACAACAACTTTCAGTGCTGAGACCGTTGCAGGTGTAACTCAGAACTGGATTGATGTTGTTGGCGGAACAGCTGACACCAAAGCTGACAATACTGATATTGTTATCACTGCAGCAACCAAAGCTACTGCAGCAACAACTGCTGCTACCACTGTGGCTGCTACTACAGCTGCTGCTCATACCCTTACTATTAATGGTTATACAGTGTCTTTCACAGGTAGTACAACTGTTGATACTGCAGGTGCGGCAGCGGCTGCAGCAGTTAACGCAGTTTCCGATGAACTCGGTGGGATTACGGCAACCTATGATGCTGCAACTGATGCTTTTAGTTTAACTTCTAAAGATGTAGGTTCTGCTGCTCAGATTACATGGAGTGCAAGTGCAGGTGCTTTAACTGCGGCTGCCATCACGAACAGTCAAGCTCAAGGTGCAGACGCCACAATCACTTCTGCAACGTTAGGTACTTATACGGCTACAGGAAATACAATTAAAGTTACAAGTGGTAACTATGAAGGACTTGAGTTGAAAATTAACAGTACAACAGCGTCTGCTACAGGTACTGATAACGACGCAACCTTCAAAATTACTCAAAATGGCTCATTAGGTTTTCAAATTGGTGCTAACCAAGGACAAGATATGAGCATTTCCATTGCAGACATGAGAGCTGAAGCGCTAGGGGTAAACAACATTAATGTTACAACTGCAACTAGTGCAAAGAATGCAATTACAACTGTTGATGACGCAATTAAAAAGGTTTCTGGTGAACGCTCTAAACTTGGTGCTTATCAAAACCGTTTGGAACACACTATCAACAACTTGAATACTTCTTCTGAAAACTTAACAGCCGCTGAATCTCGTGTACGTGACGTGGATATGGCTAAAGAAATGATGGAGCAAACTAAGAACTCTATCCTTGCTCAAGCCGCCCAAGCTATGCTTGCACAGGCTAACCAACAACCTCAAGGGGTACTTCAGTTACTACGTTAATATTAGCAATATAAAAGAGGATTGGGTTTTCCCAGTCCTCTTATCTTTTGAATAATTGAGTTTGGAGGTAATAAAAAATGAAATTCGCAGTTGGTGCAAAGATAGTGGTCACTTCTGTAAATTATAATCATGATAAACGTGTAAATACACCTTTTAGTAAAATAGTCGGTTTGCGTGGCACTATTGTAAGAAAGAGTCTTATGGAAGATAACGCTTATAACGTTAAACTTGATATTGGTGAAACAGTCCTTTTATACGAAGATGAAATTAAGAAGGTATAGAGTAGGGGGGTTATGCCCCCACCGCTTCTGGCTCAACTGGAACAGGTGGCTGACTGTAGGGGGTCATATTCTTCATCATGTTAAATAGGATACGGACAAGTCTTCTGGCTACATAAACCATTGCTTGCTTCTTCTTCCGCCCTTCTTTAATCTTCTTCTGATAGTATTCGTGCATGATGGGGTTTATACTTTTCCTAATTTGCGTTAATGCTAGAGCATAGAAAGCGTTATTTAGTTCTCTATTGCCTAATTTGTTTGAGTAACGGTTTATAGATTCACCTGAACTATGCTCAAAAGGTGCTATACCTGCTAGTTTGGCTAGTTGGGAATCGTTTTTAAACCTCTTAATATCCCCGATATTGGCAATAAAGATAGCAGCTAAGACCGTATCAATGCCTTTCATGGTCTTAATAGGATATCCTGTTTCCTCGATTAACGTGTCTAGTTGCTCTTCTAGAGTGGCAATTTCCTTTTCTAAGTTGTCAATGGATTGGATATAAGAACAGATATTTTGATTTCTCTCTTC
>NZ_VIDW01000028.1:0-65918 GCF_006519665.1 Paenibacillus sp. tmac-D7
GACGGACTCGCTTTCGAGTCCCGTCTTCGGGCTGTTCGCATGGCGCGGCGGAGCACCCGGCCGCCGCCGCTTACCGCGCTTCCGCGGCGATCAGTACACCCCGCCGATCGGCGGCACGTAAGCGTCCTCGGGACGCTTACGCCGGCGCTCGGCCTCCTCGCGCTCCATGTTCTCGTCGTGCCAGACGAGAACAAGGACGCGGCCTTGATCCAGCTCGGCTTCATACCGCTCCGCTTCCCCGGCGGAGATGCCGAGCGACTCCATCTTTGACCGCAGCTGCTCTCCGCGCGATCGGAACAGGTTGGCGAAAGCGGTCGCCATGCCTTCCTCTATCAAACCGATCGTATTCGTATCGGTCAGCTTACTAAGCTCCTCAGTTCGTTCGCTATCGTGAGCCAGCACGTAAATTTCACTTAACGGATGGCCTTGTTCCCGGAATTCACGAATCGCTCGAATGGCTTGCTCCACATGGTCAACCAGCTTGATCATCGTTCTCATGGATGGTCCCTCCCGAAAATGTTTTTTTGCTGCCAAGCGCCCGGACTTCCTTGTTCCATGCATGGATGGCTGTTGTGCAGCCGGCTGCTAACCGACCGGCTTGTCCCTTATTAACCTTTATTTTCCGCGTTGAATCAGCCTTTCTCTTGTTTCAATCGCCCCTTGACAAGGTTACATATACTTATAAAGTTCGCTATAATGGTAATAACGGTACAATTCAGGGTATGTTTGGAAGCGGATTTGAACCGCTTGGCGATTAGAAATGAGGGGCGAATCAAGCATGAATATAGCCATTGTGGATGATAATCCGGTTAACATTATCGTCATTGAGAAAATTTTACAAAGCGCGGGTTATCACTCGTTCTGGAAAGCGTCGTCGGCGGTTGAATTGCTGGATCGATTAGCTGCCCACACGGAAGGGAAAATTCCCGTCGATTTGATTCTGATGGACATGATGATGCCGGAGGTCGACGGCATTGAGGCGTGCCGCCGCATTCAGCAGGACGACCGGTTGAAGGACATTCCGGTCATTATCGTTACGGCGCTCGGCGATTCAAATAAGCTGGCCGAGGCGCTGGAAGCAGGCGCCATCGATTACGTGATGAAGCCGGTCAACAAAATCGAGCTGATTGCCCGCATCCGCGTAGCGCTGCGGCTTAAATACGAGAAAGACTGGCATATCGAGAACGAAGCCAAAATCCGCAGCGAGCTGGACCTTGCCCGGCAAGTACAGAGCAGCGTGCTCAGCCCCCCTTTACAGAAAGAGCGGCTGTCCATCGGGGCGGTGTATTACCCTTCGTTCGAGCTGGCCGGCGACTTATACGCCTGGTACCGCATTGACGAACATCGCCACGGGGTCATCATTTTGGATATGATGGGGCATGGCATCTCGTCCTCGCTCGTGTGCATGTTCATTTCCTCCGTTATGCAGGATACGATTACACGGTTCGTGTCGCCGGAGTTCGTGGTGGCCGAGTTGAATCGGTATATGAACCAATTGAATCAGAAGAGTGCAGACGTGAGTTATTATTTAACGGCGATTTATTTATTGATCGATACGGAACGGCAGACGATCGAATATGTGAATGCGGGCCATCCGCCCGGGTTTTTATTCGAGGAAGGCAAACGTCCGATGGCGCTCGATCAAGGGAGCTGCGCCGTCGGTTTTTTCGATCAGATGGACATTACCAAAAGCACGTACGCTTATGAGCAGCCGATTCGCATTGTGCTGTATACGGACGGATTGCTTGAAGCGCTGCCGCTGCCGGACGATTATCCGGAAGAGGCGAGCGAAGCCGACCTGCTCATGGAGCGCATACAAGCCAGTATGGGAGAGGGCCGCAATGCCGAAGAAGTGATGCGGGAGGTACTGCCGGCGGATGTGCTGGAGTCGCGCAAAGACGATATTTGCATGGTGATGATCAGCGCATCATGAACGCAGGGGTCAACCGCTTACGACGATGAAGATGGGGAAAGGGTCAACAGGCATGAAAATTAAAACCAAGCTGTTTCTGGGATTCAGCATCCTGCTCGTGATTATGTTCACCTTGGCCGGTCTCGGAATCAGCCGACTGTCAAGCACCGACGAAAGCATCAAGGAAGTGTACGATAACCGCTATAAAAAACTGAAGATCAGCACGCAAATGCGCAATGAGGCGGCGGAGCTCTCCAAAGCGACCGTCAATCTGCTGCTCATCGACGACCCGTCCAGCGACAAGAAACACCTGGAGCAGATGCGCGCGTTGAGCGGATCCCTTCGCAGCGGGATGGAGAAGGCGGATGCGATTTTTGACGAAAATCAGGAACGCGCCATCGTCGAGGATATGCTTAAATACGGAACCGCTTATTTGGACCACGTCAATCAAGTCATCATCTTGCACCGGCAGGGCAAGGAAGACGAAGCGAACAAGCTCCGGACCGCCAGCGGCCTTGAACTGCAGGATATCTTTATCGAGTCGATGACGGGCATGAGCAAGTTTCAACAAGAAGCCATGGATAAGGCCATTGAGACGGTGCATGCCGATAATCAGGAGTCGTTCAAATGGACGGGATCGCTCACCATTGTCGGGCTGCTGCTCGGCTTCGGGATTATGTATGCCCTCATGCGCAGCTTGACTCGAGGAATCGGCACGCTGACCGGGATGATCTCCAACTTTGCCGGTGTCCAATGGGGAGAGGCGACTTACCGGGTACCGGTCACTACGTCCGACGAATTCGGGCAAATTGGCCGCATGTTCAACCGCTTGGCTGACGATTTGGAGAAGGCGGCGGTGAACGAACGCGAGCTGAACCGAATGAACGAGGACCTGTTATGGCTGCAGACACAGGTCGGCAACATTTACTATTCGCTGCAGGAAAGCGGCAAGGTCGAGGAGCTGGCTGAAGGTTTTATTAGCCGGCTGGCGACTACCGTCGGGGCGCATGGCGGCGCCTTTTACATCGTGGAGCCGTCCTCCTCGGGGTACATGAAGGAGAAGAAGCTCGTGCTGTCCGGGGCCTATGCTCATGCTCAACCCGAAGCGGCAGCGGCAGCCGAATTGCCGCTTGGGCAAGGTCTTGTCGGGCAGGCGGCGAAGGACGGCAAAGCGATTCACATCCGCGAGTATGCCGGCGACTATGGGACGGTGCGCTCCGCGTTCGGGGCGATGGAGCCCATGGCCGTTACGGTGCAGCCTATAAAATACGAGGACAACGTGCTGGCCGTGTTTGAGCTTGTTTCGTTCAAACCGTACTCCGAATTAGAGCTCAAGCTGATGGAACAAGTCTCCGAAGTGATCGGTATGCTGTTGAACGCGCTGCAGGGCCGGTTGCGGAACGAGGAGCTGCTGCGCATCCATCAGGCGCTTACCGATGAGCTGCAAAGCCAATCGGAGGAGCTGATTTCCCAGCAGGATGAACTGAAGGCGTCGAACGAGAAGCTTGAAGAACAGACGAAAGCGCTGCAAGCGTCCGAAGAGCTGCTGCAGCGGCAGCAAGGGGAGCTTGAGCTGAGCAACGAGGCGCTGCAGCGCAAGACGGCAGAGCTGGAAGAGCAAATCCGCGAGACGGAGGAAGTGAACCGGCAGATCGAGCTGGCGCGGGATTCGCTCGAACAGCAGGCGTTGGAGCTGGCGCTTGCTTCGAAATACAAGTCCGAGTTTCTCGCCAATATGTCGCACGAGCTGCGCACGCCGCTGAACAGTCTGCTTATCCTTTCCCAACTGCTGAAGGAAAATAAGGACCGGAACTTGTCGGGCAAGCAAGTGGAATATGCCGAGACCATCTACTCTTCCGGCTGCGATCTGCTGAAGCTGATCGATGATGTGCTCGATTTGGCGAAGGTAGAATCCGGGCGGATGGAGCTGCACCCGGAGCACGTGACGATTCACGACATCGTCGATTCCGTCGAGAAGGCGTTCCTTCCGCTCGCCCGTACGAAGGATTTGACCTTCGAGGTGAGGATGGAGGGCGAAATTCCCGACCGGATCGAGACGGACGCCGTCCGGCTGCAGCAAATTTTAAAAAACCTGCTGTCCAATGCATTCAAATTTACGCATCGCGGCGGGGTGACCTTGACCGTAAGGCCGGTGCAAACCTACGCCGCTCTTCCGGCATCGCCCGAGCAAACGAAAGCCTCGAGAACGCTGCTCGCGTTCGACGTGGAAGATACGGGTATCGGTATCTCGCCGGAGAAGCAGCATATGATCTTCGAAGCGTTCCAGCAAGCCGACGGCACAACAAGCCGCCAATACGGCGGCACCGGCCTCGGCCTGTCGATTAGCCGGCAACTGGCTTCGCTGCTGGGCGGCGCGATCGAGCTCGAAAGTGAAGAAGGGCGCGGCAGCCGCTTCACCCTGTATGTGCCGACAGACCCCGGCTGCCGGAGCAGCGCCGACGAGGTGGCGCCGGCGATAGCTGCAGCGGGGGATGCGGCGGGCGCGGGAGCGCTGCAAGCGTACACGGTCATGTCGACCGCCGTGGATAGCGGGCTGCGCACGTCCGTCGTAGCGGCCGGCGATTACGCGCCAAACGCGCTGACCGACGATCGGGAGAGGATCGCGGCGGGCGACCGGGTGCTGCTTATTATTGAGGACGACGCGCACTTTGCGTCGATTCTGCTCGACATGGCGCGCAGCCGCGGCTTTAAGGCGATCGTCGCGCTGCAAGGCGATACCGGTCTGCAGCTGGCGAAGAAGCATATCCCCGACGCGATTCTGCTCGATATTCAACTGCCGGTTATCGACGGCTGGGCGGTGCTTGTGCAGTTGAAGTGCGACGCGGCCACCCGCCACATACCGGTTCATGTCATCTCGGTCGTGGACGAAATTCACCAGGGGCTGTCCATGGGCGCGATCGCTTGGCTGCGGAAGCCGTCCGGCAAGGAACAGCTGGAGCAAGCGTTCGCGTCGATCCAGACGTTCCTGAACCGGGATCTGCGCAGCCTGCTGATCGTCCAGTCGGACGAAGCGCGGCGCAGCGGATTGATCGAGCTCATCGCGCACGACGATGTGAACATCGCCACCGCCTCTGACGAGGCCGGTGCGCTGCAGCTGCTCTCGACGCATTCGTTCGATTGCATGGTTATCGACTACGGGCTGGCGGATTTGCCGCTGTACGATCTGCTCGACCGCATCAAGGCGGACGAAAGGCTGAGGCGCATTCCGATTATTCTGTACACCGGTCATACGCTCGACAAAAAAGAACAGATGCGGCTGAAAAAATACGCCGAGTCGATCATTATTAAAGACGTTAAATCGCCGGAGCGTTTGCTTGATGAGACGGCTCTGTTCCTGCACCGCGTCGAGGAGCGGCTGCCGGAAGAGAAGCAGCGGGTGCTCCAGAAGCTGCACAGCATCGAGGCGGTATTCGCCGGCAAGAAAGTGCTGATCGTCGACGACGACATTCGCAACGTGTTTGCCCTATCCAATTTGCTGGAAGGTCTTGAGATGCAGGTTGCGTTCGCGGAGACGGGCAAGCAGGCGCTCGCTCAGCTGGAGCGGGAGCGGGACTTCGATGTGGTGCTGATGGATGTCATGATGCCGGAAATGGACGGTTATGAAGCGATGCGCGCCATCCGCGCCGACGAACGGTTCGAGGGACTGCCGATTATCGCTTTAACGGCCAAAGCGATGAAGGACGATCGGGACAAATGTATGCAGGCGGGGGCCTCCGATTACATCACGAAGCCGGTTCATACGGAACAACTGCTCTCCTTAATAAGAGTCTGGTTGTGCAAATGAGCCGCCGGGATATAAGCAAGGAGCTGTAGGAAATGGCTTCATTAAGGCAAGTAAGCGACGATTATAGGAGAGAAAAGGAAGTAGGCGTCACGAAGGAAGAAGAGGAGCGGGAGCGCATTGAAATCACGCTGCTGCTGGAAGGACTGTTTCGGATGTACGGATACGACTTCCGGCATTACGCTTATCCTTCGCTGCGGCGTCGCATCCGGCACCGCATCGATGCGGAGAAGCTGTCGACCGTGTCGGCGCTGCAGGAGCGCGTGCTGCACGATCGCGGCTGCATGGAGCGGCTGCTGGCCGATCTGGTCATCCATGTCACGGAAATGTTCCGCGATCCGAGTCTGTTCTACGCCTTCCGCGAGCAGGTTGTACCGCTGCTGCGCAGCGTGCCCGCCATTCGGATCTGGCACGCGGGCTGCTCGACCGGGGAGGAAGTGTACTCGATGGCTATCCTGCTCTACGAGGAGGGCCTGTATGACCGGGTGCGCATTTATGCAACAGATATTAACGAGGAAGTTCTGCATACTGCCGAGAAGGCTTCATACCCGCTCAGGAAAATGCAGGATTACACGAAAAATTATATGCACGCCGGGGGCAAGGATGCATTTTCCCACTACTATACGGCGGCGGGGGATCGGGCGACATTCCATCCGTTTTTGCGCGAGAAGATCGTATTTGCCCAGCATAATCTTGTGACTGATCGCTCGTTTAACGAGTTTCACGTTATTTGTTGCCGGAACGTACTGATTTATTTCGATGGATATTTGCAAAATCAGGTTCACGATCTGTTCTATGAAAGCTTGAGTACAGAGGGGATTTTGGTGCTGGGTCATAAGGAGTCGATCTCCTTCACCAAGCATGCAGACGGCTACGCAGTGCTTGACCATCAGGAAAAAATTTATCGTAAACAAAAATGAGGTGTGGTGGATGAACGAGGCGATCCGCATTCTGCTGGTCGATGACCAACCGGAAAACTTACTGGCGCTTGAAGCGGTGCTGGAAGACCATCATTACGATCTGGTAAAGGCGACGTCCGGGGAAGAAGCGCTGCGCTGTCTGCTGAAGCATGAATTCGCCGTGATCGTCCTCGACGTACAGATGCCGGGCATGGACGGTTTCGAAACGGCGCAATGGATCAAATCCCGGGAGAAGACGAGGACCGTACCGATCATCTTCATTACGGCGGCGCCGGAAGAGCAGGATCAGTCATTCACGGCCTATTCCGTCGGCGCGATCGACTATATCGTAAAGCCGTTCGTGCCGCGTACGCTGAAGTCGAAGATCGAAGGCTTCGTCAGCATGTATATGGCCCAGAAAAAGCTGCAGCAGCAAACGGAGCTGCTTAATGAGCGATCGCGTGAGCTGGAGCGGGCGAAAGAGGCGGCGGAGCAGGCGGCTTCGGCCAAATCGAATTTTCTCGCGATGATCAGCCATGAAATTCGAACGCCGCTCAATGGGGTGATCGCCATGGCCGATCTGCTGATGGAGACCGAACTGAACAGCGAACAGCGCGAATATACCGATACGATCCGGCGAAGCGGGGCTGCGCTTCTGTACATTATGAATGACATCCTGGACCTGACGAAAATCGAATCGGGTAAAATGGAGCTCAAGGAGCAGCCGCTTCACCTTCGCAATTGTTTAATCGAAACGTTCGAGATGTTCCATGCGGAGTGCCGGGCGAAATCGCTGGAGATGACGTGCGACATTGACCCGGAGACTCCGGAGTGTTTACTGGGCGACGAGTCCCGGCTGCGTCAAGTGCTGATCAACCTGATCGGCAACGCCGTCAAATTCACGGATCGCGGCGGCGTTCATGTATCGGTGAGACCGCTCGAGCGTGAAGGCGAACAGCTGTCGCTCGAATTCCGCGTTACCGATACCGGCATCGGCATTCCCGAAGAGAAACGGGGGCTCTTGTTCCAGCCGTTCACGCAGGTTGACTCTTCGTTGACGCGCAAGTACGGCGGTACCGGTCTGGGTCTCGCCATCTGCCGCAATTTGGTGCAGCTGATGGGAGGGAAGATCGCCTATGTGGCGACCGAACAGCCGGGGGCGGAATTTATTTTTTCAGTGCGTATGAAACCTTATGAAGAACAAGATGATTTAAGATTGGCTTAAGCATCGGACGGCCTTACAGGGAGGCAAACTCAAGCAGTCGGTTGGGTTTCCTCGGAGTAGGGCCGTTTTGCGTTTTGTCCAGGCAGAGGGGGAGGGAGCCGCATGCCAAGGGCAATGGAAGCTTTTTCACCATTTGTTTCATAGAAGCAGGTTTTTGGTTAAAAATAATTATAGAGAGCCATGATGTTCATGACGCCTAAGTCTCCAATTTGCACAGAAAGGTGAGAGGTGAGAGGTGACTTTATGAAATCCCAATCATGCGTTGCTATGCTGTTGGCCGGAGGAGAAGGACGCAGGCTGGGTGTACTGACTCGGGATAAAGCGAAGCCGGCAGTGCATTTTGGCGGAGGCTACCGAATGATAGACTTTGCGCTCAGCAATTGCACCAATTCCGGTCTGCCGGTCGTCGGAGTGGTCACGCAGTATCAGGCGGCTTCTCTGCACCGGCATATCGGCTCCGGCGCACTCTGGTCGAATGCCGTTACGCTGCTGCCGTCGGCGGGCGGATCGTATACGGGCACGGCGGATGCGGTTTTCAAAAATATGGCGTTTCTAAAGTTTTATGACCCGGAGCATGTGCTTGTTCTCTCGGGTGATCATATTTATCGGATGGACTACCGCAAGCTGCTGGAGCGGCACCGCGAGACGGGAGCCGATGCGACGATTGCGGTAACGCCGGTCGCTTGGGAAGAAGCGCACCGCTTTGGCATCATGAAAGCGGACAAGGCAGGACGGATTACGGAATTTGCGGAGAAGCCGAGGGTGCCGACCAGCAACCTCGCTTCGATGGGGATTTACGTGTTCCGCTGGAGCTACTTGAAACACATACTCGAACGGGATGCCTGCAATCCGCTTTCGAGCCACGATTTTGGCAAAGACCTCATTCCGTCTATGCTCGCGAGGGGCGACCGCGTACAGACGTATGCGTTCGAAGGCTATTGGCGCGATGTCGGCACGGTGGAAAGTTTGTGGGAGGCGCATATGGACTTGCTTGGCGACCCGCCGAAATTCGACCTCGAGGATGGCGACTGGCCGATGCGTTCGCCTGGGCGGGCATCGGCGCAAACTCAGGCTGGTCTGTACGCGCGGCTGCGGCATGCGCTTGTCGCCGGCGAATCGGCCGTCTTCGGACAAATCGAGCGCTCGGTGTTATCGGCCGGCGTGTTCGTCGGACACGGCAGCGTGCTTCGCAATTGCGTGGTGATGCCGCGTGCCCGAATCGGCAGGGATGTGTTTATCCGCAATGCGATAATCGGGGAAGGCGCCGTCATCGAAGACGGAGCGACGGTTGGCAGCCGGTTCGGCGAACCGGTTACGGTCATCGGCGATGCGGAGACGGTAGGGAGGCCGGTCACGGTCATCGGCGATGCGGAGCCGATTGGGGAGCCGTTGGAATTTATTCCTAAAGCGTATGTCCCGATCAGGCAGTACCAATTCGAACGCATCCGTTAGCGCTCTGACAGCGGACAAGCAGTCGGCTCAGCCTAACGAATAATTGAAACCGGGCGGATTCAACCGGAGGAGGGGAATTGACGTGAAAAGCTGGAGCATAGGATGGGTCGTCGGCGCCGTTCTCATGGGCGTTACCGGGGCCTCATGGGGAACGGTATTACCCGACAAGTCGTTATCGCCGCCGCCTTCCCGGTCGGCGATGGTGTTCGTGCAGGCGGAGGCAGCCTATGCATCTCCAGGCGTCGATTCCGCGGCCTTGAAGGCAGCAGCCGGTCCGGCCGGGAACGGTTCGACCGGAACGATGCCTCAAGCGGCCGCTGCTTCCCGGAACGGCACCTTCAAGTTGGAACGGGTGAACGGCTTGTCGGTTACCGACGACTTGAAGACGGTATACGAAATCAAAGGCGAGCCCAAGGCTGTCGAAACGGATCCTCTGTTTAAAGAGGAGCGGGTTCTTGTCTACGAGGATTGCAAGGTCGGGCTGCACAACAACTTCGTCCGTTTCATCGTCGTGTCCGCCGCGGAGGCGGAAACTGTCGACATTGACGGCAAGACGCTGCCCCTCGATGCGGCCAAGCTGCAGGACGCGCTCGGCAAGCCTGACTGGATCGCCGAGGACGGGGTTGTGTATCGAAGTCATTCGCGGGCGTTGAAACTGTTTATCGATGCGGAGACGGGCAAGCTGACCGCGGTCCATTATTTCCATCGAACGGCAGCTTGATGACGGCATAATCAAGACGTGAGCATCCGGTGGGAGTGTCGGATGCTCGCGTTTTTGTTGCCTGTCAAGGAGAGCGACGAATCGTCAAGAAACGCACGCGGATGAACCGTGTGCGTTTCTGCGCATTTGCCGTTAAGCCGGGAGTTATTAAAATTTCGGGAACACATAACGAACGAGGAAGTACAGGAATCCGAAAAAAATCACGATGTAGGCCGCATATTTAATGAATGTGGATGCAACCCTACCGGAATCCATTTTTTTCTCCACATTTTTCTTTTCAATGTCGACGCTTTTGAATGGATCCATCTGATATCGCTCCTTTACTGCAAGTCGGTTATGCGGCGATTCGCCCTTAGCCATGATTACCCGGCCAAGCCGCTGTTGAATCGTGCAGCTTGATGCGGTGCCGGAGGGACGGAAGAGGGCCTATGGACTCGTGAAAAACGGGCCAAAATCTGGTATGATAGGAACTATACATTTTGAATCGGAGTGAGCTTATTGAAGATGGATGCCAGCAAGTTTCAGGTTATCGTTCATACGATACCTGACGCCCATGTACTGCACTTGTCGGGCGAACTCGATCTGAGCACGGCGGAAATATTCCGAAGCGTTGCGCAACCTTTGGCTGCAGGCTCGGCTTTGCCGCTCAAGCTGAATTTGCGGGAGCTGACGTATATCGACAGCACAGGGATCGGTCTTATCGTCTCGTTGTTAAAAACAAGGCAATCGGCCGACGCCCGATTAGCCGTGCAGGAAGTGCCTGCTAAAATTCGCCGTCTGTTTGATACGACAGGATTGACCCGGTTTTTGCTCGTGGAGTCTGAACCGTCCGGCGGCTCTGCCGGCTCCTCCGCTTCTTCATCAACAGAGGACAGCTCATCTCAGCGGGATTTATCATGATGGAGGGTGAGTCGGCATGAGTGGAAATACCGGCACGGACAAAGAAGTCACGCTGACCGTCCCGTTCGATGCGGATGAGCTGGATACGGTACGACTAACGCTTTACGGCGTTGCCGTGCGGATGGGCTATACTTATGAAGAAATTGAAGATTTGAAAGTCGCGCTCACGGAAGCGTGCAACCATGCGCTGCTGCAGACGCCGGAGAAGCCGCCGGGCGCGGCGCTTCGGATCGTCTTCACCATGCGCCCGGCGGAGCTGGTCGTACGGTTGGAAGGGGCGGGTTGCCGGCTATCGTTTCGCGAAGCGGACGACTCGGCCGCAGAGCTGCCGCAATCTGCGTCTCTGGATGACCGGCAGTTTGAGAGCCCCCGGCTTGGCTTATATTTGATGCAGGCGCTCGTGGACGAGGTGAAGGTGGAGTCCGGGACGGGGGGCGCTTCCGATCGAATCGAGCTGTATAAACGGCTTGGATAAGCTCTCTTGAGAGCTCGGGTGCACCGGTGGTGTGCCCTTTTACTCAAATGGACATGAATGGAGAACTAGCGGAACCTGGATACCTTATAGGCGGCATTGTGCCGCTCTTTCATCCTCGTGGAGGATGATAAGGCAGCTCGGTTCCGTTATTTGGCGTGGAGGGAACGGTGCGAGGCTGGCGGCTGGGGACCGGGGGCATGCGGGAGCAACTGTGAAAAGACGGAAGCCGGTGCGGATCGGGCGGCCCTGACTGCGCTGTGCGCGCAAAAAAATCGTCCTGCGTTTTGCGGCAGGACGATCTTCCAAGCGCTCATTTATCTTTTCCCCGGGTCGTACGGCTCGCCGAGAGCGGACGGGGGATAGGCGCGTCCGACCGCGCCGGCGAGCACGAGAATCGTCAGCACGTACGGCAGCATGTACAAAAACTCCATCGGGATGTTCTTGGCAAAGTCGAACAGCTGCACGAAGTTTTTGACTGCTTGCGCGAGACCGAAGAAGATGGTGGCCCCCAATACGCCGAGCGGATGCCATTTGCCGAAGATCAGTGCGGCCAGGGCGATGAAGCCTTGACCGGAAATCGTGTTGTGCGAGAAGTTGCTGGTCGTCGTCAAGGTGATGGTCGCGCCGCCGAGACCGGCCAGCAGGCCGCTGAGCAGCACGCCGATATACCGCATTTTGGCAACGCTGACGCCAAGCGTATCCGCCGCGCCGGGATGCTCGCCGACGGAGCGCAGGCGCAAGCCGAAAGGCGTTTTAAACAGCGTGTACCAGATGACAATCACGAGAATCAGCGCAATGTAGGTGGTCGGGTAGGCATTGAACAGCGCGGGGCCGATCACCGGAATGGACGCCAGCCCCGGAATGGCGACTTTGTGGAAGACGGCATTTAACGTTTCCGTCTGCCCGGCCCCTTCGAACAGCACTTTGACCAAGTAAATCGTCATGCCTGCCGACAAAAAGTTAATGACGACGCCGCTGACCACCTGATTCGCCTTGAACGTAATCGAAGCGACCGCATGGATCGCGGAGACGAGCATGGCGAACAAGGCGGCCGCAAGCAGGCCGATCCAAGGCGCTGCGCCGATCATCCCTGCCTGTTCGGCATAGTACACACTTACGGCGGAGGCGAACGCCCCGCATACCATAAGACCTTCCAGCCCGATGTTGACGACCCCCGATCGCTCGGAGAAAATGCCGCCGAGTGCGGTGAAGATTAAGGCTGTCGAGAAAACGAGAGTCGTCTGCAGCAATTCGCCGATTATTCGCAACGCATCCATGACGTCAAGTCACCTCCCCGCGGGCTTTACGCCTAGCTGTAATCGGACGCAGCACGAAGCGAACGATGCCGTGCGAAGCGACGAAGAAAATGACAAGACCGATAATGACCCGGATAATTTCCGGGGGCACGTCGGCGCCGAAGCTCATGCCCGCCGATCCGTACGTTAACGAGCCGAATAAAGTGGCCGCCAGCACGACGCCGAGCGGATGGTTGCCGCCGAGCAAGGCGACGGCGACGCCGTCGAAGCCGTAGCCCGAAGAGCCGGCCGCGATCGTCTGGTAGTGGAATACGCCAAGCACTTCGAACACGCCTGCAAGACCTGCGAACACGCCGCCGACGAACATCGCTTTCACCACGTTACGGTTGACGCTCATCCCGGCATATTCGGCCGCGCTAGGACTGTGCCCGACGGCGCGAAGCTCGTAGCCTTGGCGCGTTTTCCACAGCAGCACGTAGAAGATAACCGCACCGATGATCGCAATCAGCGTGCCCCAGTGCAGACGTGCGTTACCGAAAGCCTCGCTCAGGGCCGGAAGGCTGATCATGGCCGACTCGTGAATTTTGTAGGAGCGCTGTTGGCCGGGCTGAAGCAGGAATTCTCTGACGATATAGTTGGACAAGAACAGCGCGATCCAGTTCAGCATGATGGTCGTGATGACCTCATTCACGCCGCGTTTCGCCTTCAAATAACCGGCGATCGCTCCCCACAAGCCCGCGAGCACGGCCCCCACGATAATGGCAAGCGGCGCATGAATCCAGAACGGAAGCTGCAGCTTGATGCCGATAAAGGTGGCGCCCGTCATGCCGATGATGTACTGGCCTTCGGCGCCGATGTTGAACAAGCCTGTGCGGAACGCGAAGGCGACCGACAGCCCCGTCAAGATCAGAGGCGTAATTTCACGAATCGTTTCGCCGATGCTGTATGGATCGCCGACGACCTTCTCAACCAAGGACGCGTAAGCCAAGAGCGGGTTGTAACCGCCGATCAGCATGATGATCGCACCGACGAGAAGGCCGAGCACGATGGCCGCGAGCGGAACAAGCGCCGAGTCTTTAATAAATAGGCGGGACCACTTAGACATGCGTGTCACCTCCGGATTCTGGCTCGCTGCCGGTTTTGCCGGTTTGGCCGGAGCCTGCCATCATCAGCCCGAGCTCGCGGTCGCTTGTGCGGGCAGGATCGGCTTCCCCGATAATTTTCCCGCCGCAGATGACGACGATCCGGTCGGACAATTGCAAAATTTCATCGAGCTCATGGGATAACAGCAGCACCGCTTTCCCTTTATCCCGCTGCTCGATCAGGCGTTTATGAATAAACTCGATGGCGCCGACATCGAGGCCGCGGGTTGGCTGGGCGGCGATCAGCAACTCGGGGTTTTGGTCGATTTCGCGAGCGATAATTGCCTTTTGCTGGTTGCCGCCGGACAAGGAACGGGCCTCGCTATCGAGCCCGGACATGCGTACGTCGAATTCCTCCGTGAGCCGTTTCGCCTGCTTCTCGATAGCCGCGTAGTCCAGGAAGCCGTTCTTGTTGTAGGCGGACGTATAGTACGTTTTCAGCACCATATTTTCGCTCATTGTAAAATCAAGCACGAGTCCGTGCTTATGACGGTCTTCCGGAATGTGTCCGAGGCCGCTTTCGGAGATGGTCCTCGGCGGTCGGTTCGTAATGTCCCGCCCGGCCAGCGAGATGCGGCCGCTGTCGATGCGGCGCAGCCCGGCGACGGCTTCGACCAGCTCGCTCTGCCCGTTGCCGTCGACGCCGGCAATGCCGAGGATTTCTCCGCTGCGCACGGCCAGCGACACCTCATCCAATACGCGGGCGCCGCTGGCCGCATGGGCGACGATCTTATCTACGATCAGCACCGGCTGACCCGGACTCGCGGGCTTCTTATCCCGCTTGAACGAGACTTGCCGACCGACCATCTTGGCGGCCAGCTCATCCGGATTCGTCTCGCTGACGTTAAGCGAATCGATGACTTTCCCCCTGCGAATGACCATGACCCGGTCGGCGATGGCCATAATTTCTTTCAGCTTATGCGTAATCAAAATAATCGACTTGCCTTCGGCGACGAGCTTGCGCATAATTTCGATCAATTCCTGAATTTCCTGCGGGGTCAGCACCGCCGTCGGCTCGTCAAAGATCAGAATGTCGGCGCCGCGATACAGCGTCTTCAAAATTTCCACACGCTGCTGCATACCGACCGAGATGTCTTGAATTTTGGCTTTAGGGTCTACGCGAAGTCCGTAACGGTCGGACAGCTCGGCCACCTGCTGTTCCGCCTTCCGGTAATGGATGGACAACCGCTGCTTCGGCTCCAGACCGAGAATGATATTCTCCGTCACGGTAAACGGTTGCACGAGCTTAAAGTGCTGATGAACCATACCGAGCCCGAGACGGATTGCCGTCTTCGGGCCCTGGATAGCGGTCGGTTTGCCGCCAATGAGGATTTCGCCCTCATCCGGCTGGTATAAACCGAACAAAATATTCATCAGCGTAGATTTGCCCGCGCCGTTCTCACCGAGAAGGGCGAGAATCTCGCCCTCCTTCAGCGTCAGGTTGATGCCGTCATTGGCAACAAGTCCCGGAAACCGTTTCGTGATGCCGCGCATCTCTACTTTGGTCGCTCCGCTGCTCATTTATCCGGAACCTGAATATCGCCTTTGACGATTTTGTCTTTGTACTCGTCTACTTTCTTCAGCACATCTTCAGGGACGTTCTTTTTGGACGTTTCCGGGAGGCCCACACCGTTGTCCTTCAGACCGAGTACGATCGTTTTGCCGCCTTCGAATTTTCCGTTAATCAGGTCATTGGAGATATTATAAACCGCCGTATCGACCCGTTTCATCATGGACGTCAACGTCACATCGTCGCCGAACGTAAGCGATTGGTCTTTATCTACGCCGATTACCCACACCTTTTTACCGTTCTTCACACGGTCTTTCGCCTCGTTGAACACGCCGTCGCCGGTTGCCCCGGCCGCATGGAAGACGATGTCCGCGCCGTCGTTGTAAATGGTAGAGGCAGCCGCCTTACCCAGGTCGGGCTTGTCGAATGCGCCTGTGTAGTTGATCGTTACTTTAGCGTTCGGATTTACCGCTTTAACGCCGGCTACAAACCCGGCCTCGAAACGTTTAATGACGGGAATGTCCATCCCGCCGACAAAGCCGATTTTGTTCGACTTCGTCATCAAGCCTGCCACAACGCCTGTCAAATAAGAGCCTTCATGCTCGGCGAACGTAACGGAAACGACATTAGGCGCTTCAACTACGTTATCAATGATAGCCAGCTTTGCTTCCGGGTTTTGCTGAGCAACGGTTTTCAGCGAATCGCCGATAATAAAACCGATCCCCCAAGTCAGGTTATAGTTGTTTTTCACCAGTTGGTTCAGGTTCGGCACAAATTCAGAGTCGTTTTTACTTTGCAAATATTTAACGTTGACTCCCGTTTCTTTGTTCAGCTTCTGAAGAGCTTCCCATGCGCTTTGGTTAAACGAGTTGTCGTTTACGCCGCCAACGTCGGTCACCATCCCGATGTTCAGCTTGGATCCGGGTTTCTCCGCGCCCGCTGTCGTTCCTCCGGTCGTGGTTCCTCCGGTTTCGGTTTGTGCAGGATTTTTACTGCCGCAGCCTGTCATGGCAAGGACAAACGTCAACAAGACGATCAAACTAAGTGAAAGCCGCTTCTTCATTCTGATAGACCCCTCCTTCAAATGGTGGACCTTGCCTTTCCATAAGGCTAGTATAACCATCCCGGCTTTCCTTATCACAAATAATGCCACCTTCCCTTTAACGGTTTGCGGCCCGTATTCGGCGGGGAAGATGTTTTGTAACGGCAGCCGGTTCCGGTGCGGTCGGTAACGCAAGCAGGTTGGCGTCATTTACTAAAAAAACCCAGGAAAACCGGACTTGCTCTTATCGGTTTCCTGAGTTCGTGTAGCGTGATGATGCTGATCTGACTGCGTTCCTTGCGGAAATTCTAACACAAAAACTGACCATGGGCAATATAAAATCTGTAATTTTTACCCAAATTTGATCAGTTATCGCCTGCATTGGAAAACAGACTGACCAGGGGTAAACCCTTTCGACAGTCCGCCATTGTTGCGGTTGCCGATCTTACTTTATATAGGCGTCCAGCATCCACACATGCTTCTCCAATGTCGTACGAATGCCGATCAGCATATCGTGCGTGCCGTCGTCCTTCTGCTTCTCGGCGACCTCCATCGCTTGTCCGATCTCATTGATCAGCTGCTTGAAGTCGTCGCGTACGCTCTTCACCATCTCATCCGCCGATTTCAGAGGCGCGTGTTCTTTCACTGTCGCCGCTGCGGAGATTTCCTTGGTCGTGGATACCGGAGATCCCTGCAGAGCAAGAATGCGTTCCGCCAGTTCGTCCATCGTCTGGCCGGCTTCATTATAGAGTTCTTCGAATTTGGCATGCAAATCGAAAAAGTGAGGTCCTTTCACGAACCAATGATGTTGATGCAGCTTTATGTGTAAGACGGCCCAATTCGCAACCTGTTGATTCAGTAAAGCCAGCAGGTCGTTACCCGTTGTCCCTGTGGTTTCCTTAACGGTTTCCTTTTCCATTACTTTAGCCATTGTCTATTACCTCCCGAATCCTTGTTATTTAGGGTTGGACAGCCCGCGCGGTTTGAGGCTCACCCGAACTGTCCGGGAATAACAGGTCGTCGCTTGTCCGCCTGCTTGTCTTTCCTTACCCATAGGATAGCCGATTGAAACAAATTTGATCCTGATCCAATTGTGCGTTTCAAGCTTGTCCCGAGCGGTTAAAAAATACCCAATCGAACCATGAATATGGAGGGATGCAGGATGATTATTGAAATTAGTGTGGCCGTCGTGGCCATCGCATTCGCGGCTTTAGTCGTTTTTCTTATTCAAACGCTGCGCTCGGTGTCGGACCTGCTCGGACAGACGAACATGGTTATTCGTGAATTGCAGGAGCAAATGAACGGCATCAGCACGGAAGCGGTGGAGCTGTTGCGGCACACGAACGAAGTATCGGTGGACGTTCGCAACAAGCTGCACTCGATCGATTCGGTCGTGGATTCGGTCAAAAATATCGGCGACGCCGTCCAGGAAGTTACTTCTTCGGTCAAGCAAGCGTCCACCGCGGTGGCGGGAACGATTCGGAACAGCGTACCGAAAGATCCGAAGACGGCAGGGGAAACGGCTCAACATGTGCTGCAGACGGTGCCGATAGTGATCGAGCTGTGGCAGAAGTGGCGCGAAAGGAAGAAAGCGGAATCCGCCCGACCTGACGAAACACATCGGACAGCCGTCTCCGCCGCGGTCCCCAACCGATAAAGTTTGTGGAGTCGGTGTTTCAAAAGGAAGGTTTCCCGGTTAATTAGTTTCTAGCAGCCGATACGGCTTGCTTGCAGAAGCTTCAAGACAAGCAGCGGCCAAGGAGGATTTTCATATGGATAAACCGAACAGCTTTCTAGTCCAAACGAAAAAAACGGAACTGGAGAACATTGTATATCTTCAAGGCGAACTCGATCTGTCCAAGGTGTCGGAACTGCGCTGCGTGCTGGATCCGCTTGTAGCGGACACCGGGCGTGGCCTCGTCTTGAACTTAAGGCAGCTTCAATATATTGACAGCACGGGGATCGGTGTGATTGTATCGGTATTAAAAGCAAGGGACGTCTTGAAGGCTTCTTTTACAGTACAAGAGATTCCGCTGAAAATCAGGAGACTCTTCGATCTGACGGGCATTACTTCGTTTCTGCAACCGAAGTCGCCGGCAGATTCGTCTGAGGCCCGCATCATTAACGGATAAGAAAGGATCGAAGAGAGCTTATGAATTCCGAAACTCACGCCGTGTGTCTAACTGTCCCTGCCGAGCCGGAGTACATCGACTTGGTCCGTCTGACGCTTTACGGCATCAGCTCCAAGCTCGGTTTCTCGTATGAAGAAATTGAAGATATGAAAGTGGCGGTCGCCGAGGCTTGCAATAATGCGGTGGTGCACGCCTACGAACCGGGTCGGCCCGGGAAGATGAACGTGCGCTTCGAGCGGCTGAACGACGGGCTGCGCATTACGGTGAAGGATGAAGGACCGAGCTTCGATTACGAGGCGAAAGCGCAGCGCGCCGAATCGCTGCATGAGAAGACGCTCCATGAAATCAATGTCGGCGGGCTCGGTATATATTTGATGCAGGCGCTCATGGACGATGTTGAGGTGCGTACAGGCGCAGGCACGGAAGTGACTTTGACCAAACGCCTCATCCGAAGCGAGGAAATGGTATGAAAATCAATTCGGAACGAACGGTGCCCGGAACCACGGATGAAGCTCCTTCCATCGCGAATGAGGCATTAATCGTTCGATATCAGGAGACGGGCTGTAATGAAACGGCAACGGTGCTGCTGCGTCAGTACGAGCCGATGGTGAAGATGGCTGCGGGTAAAATGTCGCGTAACCGTCCGGACCTGTTCGAGGACTTGTACCAAGTCGGGCAAATGTCGGTGCTTCGGTTGTTGAAGCAATTCGACTTGACGCTTGGCGTGCAGTTCGAAGCTTATATGATGAAAAGCGTGATCGGGCATATGAAAAATTACTTGCGCGATAAATCCTGGTATGTTCAGGTGCCCAGGCGGATTAAGGAAAAGGGGAATCAAATCCAGCAGGTGGTCGATCAGCTGACCGTTCGTTTGGAACGTTCCCCGAACGTGGAGGAGATCGCCGAAGCGATGGACTTGTCCGTCGAGGCGACGATCGAGATTTTGGCGGGACGCGATTATTACCATTACGTTTCGCTGGATACGCCGCTGTCATCGGACGATAACGGATCGACGATCGGCGATGTGATCGGCTGTCCCAGCGATGCGTATCAGAGGGTGGAGAATCGGCTTACGCTGCAGGATGCGCTTGTACATTTGAAGCCGGAAGAGCAGAAGGTGCTTCATCTCGCTTATACCGAAGGGCAGTCGCAGCGGCGAATCGCCGAACAGCTCGGCGTCTCGCAAATGAGTGTGTCGCGTATACAAAAGCGTGCGCTCGATAAGTTGAAGGCTTACTTTCAAGAAACCGGCGGCAATCGCGACGTCGGATCGTAAACGCGTCCCGGGTGGGGCGCGTTTTTGCGTGAAGCGAGAGAAGGGGCATGTTTCAGCGCGGCAAAGAGCGGGTAATGATAGACAAGCACCCAAACTTACGAGAAGGCGGTGGTTCTCATGGCAGTTAAACATCGTATAAAGTGTGACGGCAGTGAAGTCATGGTCCGGGAAGAGGAAGGTTCGTACATTTTGTCGATTCAGGCTTCCAGCAACCCGCTTGGCTTCGGCAGCCTATTGGAAGCGTTCCCGAATCAGGATGAAGCCGTTCGTGCGGCGGAGAAGTTCTGTATGCTGCTGGCGGTGGCCAAGGAGCGCGGCTACTACTTGGAGAACGGTTATTTCGTCAAGCCGGAGAAGGAGCGCATTCCCGTAAACGTATGCTTGCAGCAGGATGAGCTGACCGAGGAGAGCTGGATCATCCGGTTGGAGCGGGTATAGAGCGGACAAAGCGCAGACGGCATGCGCAGCGCGGAAGGCCGTGCATAAGCTGGTGACGCCGGGGACAAGCTGTTCCCGGCTTTTTGGTGTTCCGCTAATCTTCTAATCCTCTAATCTTCAATGAGTTAATGGCCGCTCGTCTTCCGACGGGGGAAGATCACACCGCTTTTGGTCAGGGAATGGTGATGGCGTTGCCCGCCGTCGATCCTGAGCGAGCTATCGTTGAACCCGAGTCGTAAAGATGCCCTTGCGTACATGGTGCAGTATGTATCCCTACGTCGCTCTATCTTAGTCGTGCGCAGTATGGGGAAGAGAGCCTTAAAGAAGCGCTCAGGCTAGAGGTAAAGCAGTATGTGACCCTGGAGCCGGAATGGATACCTTTGCTTTCAGAAACCCGGAGTTGGTAAGGTGCGATCAACGTGAATATCAGGCATATGAATATATGTACCTTGTGGATGGACGGGTAACATAAAACCAGCCTAAACCGCAACAACGGTTTAGGCTGGATGGGGGCCCCGCAGGGCTTGGATTAATGCGACGATTTGTCGGCCAGTCGATGCGCCGTAGAGGAGGCGCCGTCGACTAGGCGCTGCGACGAATCGCCTGCGGAATCCATCGTTCGATGAGTGAAGTCGGACGCTTGTCCGAGCTTCTTCTCCGCTGCGGATGAGGCGCGGTCAACGGCCGTATGGGCGGCGCTTTCCGCGCGATCGGTCGCAGCGCGGGCTTTATCTGCCATGTCGTCGGTAACCGTGTGCGCTTTGTCCGCAAGCATGCCGCTTTGCTCTTTCACGAGCTGAGCCGTTTCCACAGCTTTCGCTTTACACGTTCCCACCAGGTCTGCGCCTTTAGCCTGAAGCGTCTGCAAACGATCCTTCAGATCGCCGCGCAGCTCGCGTCCGGATTTCGGCGCCGTTAACAACGCAATCGCTGCGCCGGCCAGACCGGCCATTACCGTTCCTATCAGCATGCCGCTTCGTCTTGTCTCCGTGTTCACCGTACTCATATCTCCTCACTCCTTCTCTTTGTCATCCACACGATCTCCGGTGTGAATCAATCCTACAGGTTACGGGGCTACAGGGTTTGTACAACCGTTACGCCGTGTGTTTGCCGAAGCCTCTTGCAAGCAGCCCGAGCAAGAACACGAACAATGCAGAGCCGATGATGGCAGGCAAAACGGCGAATCCGCCGATAACCGGCCCCCACGAACCGAGCAGCAGGGCACCGAGCCAAGCGCCTACGAATCCGGCGATCATCGAACCAAGCATACCTCCCGGCATCGCGCCCGGCGCAATCGCCGACCCGATAGATCCAATGACAACAGCCATGATTAACGTTATCAGCAAGCTTAACATGTTCATCACGCTCCCTTTGAGGTTGATTACTTGCATGTCTACTTTTACCCGGGTGGCGGGAGGGTGAAACAAAAAGCGGCTGTATTCGGCGTCCGTTCGACAGCTGCTGCAGGTATTTTCGACCGCAATCGGCGCCGGGCGTTTATGATTTTTCAGCGAAAAAGGGAACCTTTCCATCCCTGCATCGTCCAATTGGATGAGAGGTGAACCCGGGTGGCCTTTGAGTATTTGAAATCGCTCGCAGGAGGTATGGATAAGAACGAAATCTTATCCGAGCTGATGCTCACCTATGGCGAGGATGTATGGAACTACGCGTTCTTTCTGACGCGTCAGCCGATGACGGCGGACGACATTACGCAGGATGTATTTATGAAAGTATATGAGCGGCTTTACTCGTTTCGCGGTGAAGCGAGCATCAAGACGTGGCTGCTGGCGATTACGCGCAATACGGTGCGCGATCAGTGGCGCTCGGCGTGGTTTCGGCGCGTTGTGCCGTTCGGCGTGCTGAAGCGGGATGAAACCGTCGCCTCGGCCGAATCGCAAGCGTTAAGCGCTCTCGTGGAGGAGGACGTGTGGAAGCTTGTGCTGGAGCTGCCGACGAAGCTGCGCGAGGTGCTGCTGCTGCATGCGCATCATCAGCTGTCGTATGTCGAAATCGCGGAGCTGCTGGGCATTTCCGTCGGGACGATGAAGTCGCGACTGTCGCGGGCAAGAGCGAAAATATCACAGCAATTGGAAACCGAAGGGAGGGATACCCTGTGACAAAAAACGAGCGTAACGAACCCGAAGCGTGGGAACAGCAGTTAAGACGGCTGCCGTTGTCTCAGGGCGGGTTTTCGAAGGAACTGGCCGAACGGGTGCAGGCGCGGGTACGGATGGTGCCGCCGGTTAGAGGGCGGAGCCGCAAATGGCTATGGTTGCCTGCTGCCGCCTTGCTGGGAGCGGTTGTATTCGGTGTGGCCGAAGCCGATCGGCTGAAATCGGCGTTCACTCCGTTGGTGACCCAGCCGAAAGACCCGGCGCTGCAGCCGCTAGACCCGAATACAGCATTGACGTTGAAGGTGGCTTATTTCAGCGAAGAGGCGTTTATGTCGCAATACGGGGCTGTTTTTCAGAAGAAGTTTCCGAATGTGAAGGTGGAGATTATTCCGTACGGCGACGTCTCTCCGGTCAGCAGCGTGATGAGGTCGAATCCATCGACATGGCCGGTTGAGGAACTGCCCGATGTGATGGGGGTGAACGGTGCGGAGTTTGCGACCCTTGTGCGTCAAGGCAAGCTGTACGCGCTCGATGAGGTTGTGAAAAAGGACGGATTTCCGCTAAAGACAGCCCATCCGGGCCTGATCGAGGCGCTGCGCAAGCAAGGCGACGGCAAGCTATACGGCCTTGCCCCGAGCTTCGACCAGCTTGCGGTTTATTACAATAAAGCGCTGTTCGATCGTTATGGAGTGGCCTATCCGGAAGACGGGATGTCTTGGGAGGAGCTGCTCGGCATAGCTGCCGCCATCGGCGAAGGAGGCGGCAGGCGGGAAGGCGTGTACGGTTTGGCGACGGGGAACGGGTCGTGGCCGACCAGTATGATCATGCAGGTGGCGAATGCGGCGGGAATTTCCATCATTGATCCGAAGACCAGGCAGGTGGCGATCGATACGCCGCAGTGGCGGATGGTGTGGGCGACCGTGCTTGAGGCGCTGCGCGAAGGGGCCGTATACGAAGCGCCTCAATCGGCATCCGGCGGCAACCGTGCGGAGACGGGAGGGACCCCGGACCCGTTCCTGACGGGGAAAGCGGCGATGACGCTGCAGCGGTACAGCTATATCCAGACGCTGAAGGCCTCGAAGAATGCCCCGGAATGGGACGTGGCGAGCGAGCCTGTTCATCCGGATCGCCCTTCGGAATCGATGACCTTCTCGCTGGGGGGCATATTCGCGGTCAGCGCCAACTCCCCGAACCGCCGGGCCGCCTGGGAGCTGATCAAGCTGATTCAGCAAGAAGAGCCGAGACGGCTGGAGGTTGATCGTTATCCGGAGAGTCCGGCGATGCCGGTGGCAAGCGTCCCCGGCAAGCATACGGAGGCGTTCCTGAAGGTGCGGCCCTCGGATCTATTATTCGACGGATCGTCATCGCTTGGCCGCACCATCAGCGGGGAGGTGTTCAAGAAGCTGCAAACGAAGTCAGCCGAGGTGCTTCAAGGGCGCAAGACGCTTGAACAGGCGCTGCGCGAGCTGCAGGCTGAGGCGGAGAAGCTGTGGAACCCGGAGGAAAGCGAGAGACCGGGGCTGGTGCCTCTGCCGAAGGGGAATACGGGGCTTGAAAAAAACAGGCAATAGCGCTCTGTAATTCCGCTATCTGAGCCCATACCGCGCCCATGCGGCGCAGTGTGGGCTCAGTCAGCCCCGGCTGCCGCTTCGCGGGAAGCCGGACCGCCGCCGCTCTGCATGCGCTGTTTGAACGTCTTCGGCGAGCACGCGTTGTGGCGCTTGAACAGCTTGTAAAACTGCGCCATGTTCGGAATGCCGACTCGCTCGCCGACCTCGGTGACGCTGAGGTCCTGCGTCAGGAGCAGACGCTCGGCGGTTTTAACGCGCTTGTAGTTCACGTAGTCGATGAACGACAGGCCGATCACCTTTTTGAACAGCTTGATGAAGTAGTGGTAGCTCAAGTGCAGCACGGCACATACGTCCTCCACGGCGATCTTCTCGCTCAGGTGGCGGTCGACATAATCCAGCGCCGGGCGCAAGCGCAGCAGGTCGGCGTCCTGCACGCCGCCCAGCACGCCCCGCTCGTCCGAGCGGATCAACAGCAGCAGCAGCTGCTTGATGGCCGAGCTGACGGCGAGTTCGTATCCGCGCGTGCGCTGCAGCGCCTCCGTATAGATGTTCATAACCAGCGCGTGAGCCTGCGCCCGGGCAGCGGCATTTTCGGCGAAGATGTAGTTCAGTTTACTCAAAGGCTCTGTCAGCTCGGAGAACGAGCTTAAATAAGGCAGCGTGCTCTGGTCAAAATGCTGCGTCAAATCCACCTGAAACACGACATATTTTAATTCCCCGACGGCTGCCTTATGGGTGCGGTGCAATTGCGAGGAACCCAGCACCATCACATCGCCGGGGCCAAGCGCAACATAGTCATGCTTCGTCTGCACGCCGAGCATGCCGTCCACGATCGCCAGAAACTCGACCTCTTTATGATAATGCCACAGACACGGATCGGGAGAGCCGCTCGTACCATCTTCGCTCTTATCGGAGCGGATTTCCCATATTTTCAGAAAAAGCAGCGGATTTTGATACACGACATCCTCGATCATGACATCGGACTGCACCGGCATTAAAGGTTTCACAGCGTAACCGACCTCGCTTCCGAAGAACGCTTTTGCATATATACGACCAGCTTTCATCGTAGTCACTTCCCTAACCAGTATATCACGAATCGATAGAGGAGAGCAGTATTGCATATAGATGAAGCAGGATTAAGCATATCTTTTCCCCGTTTGAATCACTATACTGAGAGTAACACGAACACAAGATGTGGAGGGAATGGGACGATGGGTCAAAAATTACGCGTCACCGTTTGGAACGAATTTCGGCATGAGAAAGAAAGTGAACGTATTCGCTCGGTATATCCGCAAGGCATACATACGGCCATTGGCGAAGGACTCGGCGCCGACGTGGAAGTCGCCTACGCCACGCTCGACGATCCGGAGCACGGTCTGTCCGAGGAGCGACTGAACAGCACCGACGTGCTGATCTGGTGGGGACATAAAGCGCATGACCAGGTGCAGGACGCAATTGTTGACCGCGTGCAGCAACGGGTGCTGCAGGGCATGGGCTTGATCGTGCTGCATTCGGGGCATTTCTCGAAGGTGTTCAAGAGGCTCATGGGAACCGGCTGCGATCTGAAGTGGCGCGAAGCGGACGAGAAGGAACGCATCTGGGTCGTAGCGCCTAACCATCCGATCGTCGAAGGAATCGGCGAATACATCGAGCTCCCGGAAGAAGAAATGTACGGCGAGCACTTCGATATCCCTGCTCCGGACGAGCTTGTCATGGTCAGCTGGTTCGAAGGCGGAGAAGTGTTCCGCAGCGGCTGCACGTTCCATCGGGGCCAAGGGAAGATCTTCTATTTCCGTCCCGGTCATGAAGCGTACCCGACCTATTATAATGAGCAAATTCGCCGGGTTATTCGCAACGCCGCTTATTGGGCAGCTCCGACGACTCGCGAGTATCCGACATACGGCAACCATAAACCGCTTGAGACGATTAAAGCGAAAGGCTAGCGTCTAAACCGCGTGCGGCGTTACGCACGAAGCCTGAGCAGGCGAAATCCGGCTCTGATCTGCAGTTGCAGAGAAGATGCCGGATTTTTTTGTAATAATGCCAAAAAAATGCGCGATTAGCAGGAACTATTTTCAGAACGTCGAACTGCTAAGGGTAGAATCCAACTTCCAGATTTCTGCGTGAAGGAGCGCATGTCGTTCATGCTGACCAGCCTGCTGAGCAATCTTTTTTTTATCTTATTTCCGATTTTTTTGTATGATGTATTCTGGGGGGAGCGGCGCAGACATAAATTGCCCAACCTCAGTTATACGCTGATGGGATTGCTTTCAATCGGATTGTGCATGTTGTTCCCGATCGGGCTGACGGCCGGTCATCAGTTTGATTTGCACCTGATACCGTTTATCATCGCCTCGCTGTATGGAGGGCATCGTATATCGGCTTGGCTTGCCGGATTCATGCTGCTGCTTGATATCTTGCTTATTCACGATCCATCGCCGTATACGCTGCTCATCAATGCAGTTACGGCGCTGCTCATTCAAATCGGCATCATCCGGTTCCGTACTTATTCTCCAAAAATGAAAATTTCCGTCGTCGTTCTGCTCTCCACGTTGTCCGTCATGGTGTCGCTTTACGGATTTTACATGAACACTCCGGAAGAGGTGCACGATCCCCTGACCGGGTACGTACTGCTTGGTTTATCGATTCAGGCTTTGAGCTCGGGCATGATTGCCGGATTTATCGAGGCGATGCGCAAAAATATGCTTATGCGCAATGAGATGATGCAAATTCAGAGGCTTCAAGTGATCGGCGAGCTTGCCGCGAGTGTTTCTCATGAGGTGCGCAATCCGTTGACGGTGTCCCGCGGTTTCTTGCAGCTGCTGCTGGAGCGCCATAAGGACAACGAGCAGGATGCCCGGTATTTGCGGCTTACGCTTGAAGAGATGGATCGTGCACAGCACATCATAACCGACTATCTCGCCTATGCGAAGCCCGAAGCGGAAATGGTCTCCCGGCTGCAGGTCGCCGACGAGCTTGCTTACGTGATCAGCGTGCTGGAGCCCTACGCGCTGCTCGGCAAGGTTGAAATCAAAGTGTCCGGCGTCGGAGAAGGATTCGTGCTGGGCGATAAACATAAGTTCCGCCAATGCCTGATCAATCTGCTCAAGAATGGAATCGAGGCGATGCCGGGTGGCGGAACGCTTGAGGTCATAGCTGTGTGCGACAGCAAGAAAGCGCGCATCTGCATCATCGATAGCGGAGCCGGGATGTCGACGGAGGAAGTGGAACGGCTGGGCACGCCGTATTATACAACGAAAACCAAGGGAACCGGACTCGGGACGATGGTCGCCTTCAGCGTCGCCAAGGCGATGAACGGCGGAATTGAAGTAAGCAGCACGAAGGGAAAAGGGACGAAGTTTATCATTACGCTTCCGACGTGCTGAGAGTAAGACGTCATATCCTAACAAGAGCTGCCTTCACCTGTTAAGCTTCGGATGCATTCGGGAAATCGACCTTCCCCCGCATCGGAGCTTTTGAAAGGGGAAGGTTTTTTTGTGCACTTTTCTCATTTATGAAGCATCAGAATACAAGAAATGATTTAAATGTTGCATACTATTTAAATATATGTTATACATTAATTATAAATAATACACACGATATCAAGCGCGGGAGGTATACCTCGATGGCAGATCAGGCAGGTTCCATAGGGATAAGCGGGATGGGACGTATCGGCAGGTTGTTGGTGCGGCATGCTTTTGAGTCAGATAAGCGGGGGCTGGGTGTTCGAGCGGTTAATTCGGTGTACCCGGCGGAGACGATCGCGCATTTGTTGAAATACGATACGGTCCACGGCACGTGGAAGGCGGACATCCGCGTCGACGGAGGGGACCTGGTAATTAACGGAGCAAGGATCCGCATCGTGTACGAGCGGGACCCGGTGGCCATTCCGTGGAAGGAGCTTGGCGTCGAGCTGGCTGTCGATGCGACCGGCAAGTTTAATGACCGTGAGGGCGCTTCCAAGCATTTGCAGGCGGGAGCCCGCAAAGTGATCATCACCGCACCGGGCAAAAGAATGGATCTCACCGTCGTCATGGGTGTCAATGACGACCGCTATGTTCCGCAGCAGCATCATTTGATTTCGGCGGCGTCCTGCACAACCAACTGCGTCGCGCCGGTTCTGCATGTCATCGATCAGAGCTTCGGCGTGAAGAGCGCTTGGATGACGACCGTACATGCATTTACCGGCGATCAGAATCATATGGATAATCCGCATAAGGATCTCCGCAGAGCACGAGCGTGCACACAGTCGATCATTCCGACGAGCACCGGCGCAGGGAAGGCGCTGATCGACGTACTGCCGCACTTGGCGCCATATGTAAACGGTATCTCTATACGGGTACCGACGCCGGACGTGTCGCTCGTCGACTTGACCATGCAGTTGAAGCGTCAGGTCGATACGGCGGAGGCCCAGGCTGCGCTGCTTGCCGCTTCGCAAGGGGTGATGGCGCCTTATCTGGGCTACGTTGACGAGCCGCTTGTGTCGGCCGACTATATCGGCTGCGACAAGTCGGCTGTGATCGACGGACCTTCGGTGGCAGCGGCGGGCGATCAGTTGAAGGTGCTGGCTTGGTATGACAACGAGTGGGGCTATGCTAACCGCGTCATGGATTTGGCGCAAACCGTATCGAATTCCATTCCGAGGGAGAGCGATGAAACATGGAAAGAAGCGGTGGTTTGAAGGTAGACGCTGCAGCGAAGGTCAGTGAGGCCGGGCAAGGGCATCTCGGAACGATTCTGTGCAAGCACTGCGGGCAGCTTATCGGCACGCAGGAGACGCGTAAAGTAACTTTCTATTACAGCCAGTGCGACGATCCGTCGTGTTCCGGCAACAGCCGGTCTGCCGAGTCAGGTGGGGCGGGCTTGGGTGAAGACGGCGCTCAACCGCTGCATATGCGCACCTACACCGAGCTCTGCTAATAGCCGAAGGCCTGTGTATCCGCCCCTCTCGGGAATAGAGGACGGGATACACAGGCTTTTTCGTATCTCTAGGTCAGCATATCAAACTTCTGGTTGGCCTATTTGTATGCTGGCGGGCAAGGGGATCGGCGAAAGCAGCGAATATGCGAAGTGCTTGAGTTCCGTCCATGATTCGGCGATATCACAAAAAGCCGTCCGGGATGTATCCCGAACGGCTCTCTCTGTCTTCACGCAGGTGCCCGCTCTTACCAGGCGCGTGTATACGACTTGGGCGGCTCCAGCTGTACGCCCAGGCGCTTCGCCGCCGTACGCGGCCAGTACGGGTCGCGCAGCAGCGCGCGACCGAGGAATATCAAGTCCGCGCGGCCGCTCTGCAAAATTTCCTCCGCTTGCTCGGCCTCGGTTATCAAGCCGACCGCGCCGGTCGCAATGCCCGCTTCGCGCCGTAGCTGCTCCGAGAACGGCACCTGGTAGCCGGGGTAGACCTTCGGTGGAACCGGCACGAGAGCGCCGGAGCTGACGTCGATCAAATCGACGCCTTGTTCCTTCAACAGGCGTGCGTACTCGACGTAATCAGAAGGCGTCATGCCTTCCGGATGGTAGTCGCTAGCGGAGATGCGCACGAACAACGGACCGTCCCACTCCGCTTGGACCGCCCGGACAACCTCGCTCAAGAATCGGAAGTTGCGGGCGCGATCGCCGCCATAAGCGTCATCGCGCTTGTTCGTCAGCGGCGACAAGAACTCATTGATCAAATACCCGTGCGCAGCATGGATCTCCACCACGTCGAAGCCGGCTTCCTTCGCCCGGCGGGCGGCGGCGCCAAAGGCAGCGATCGTTTCTTCGATCTGCTCGAGCGTCATAGCTTCCGGCGTCCGGCTCTTCTCGTCGAATGCAATCGCCGACGGAGCCACGATCGGACCGTCTACCGTAGCCTTGCGTCCGGCATGAGCGATCTGGATGCCGATATGCGTGCCTTGACCGTGAACGAGCGCCGTGAGCTCCCGCAGCCCGGCAACATGCTCATCGCTCCAGATCCCAAGGTCGTTCGCGGAGATGCGCCCTTGCGCCGTGACGGCTGTCGCTTCCACGATGATCAGACCGACCTGCCCGACGGCGCGCGACGGGTAGTGGATTCGATGCCAGTCGTTCACACGGCCCGACTCATCGGCGCATGCATACATGCACATCGGCGACATGACAATCCGGTTTTTCAGCGTAAGGTTCCTAAGGGGGTAAGAAGTAAACAGCATGAATACTCCACATCCTTTATTCTTGGTCTCTTAAAAAAGGTTAGTAATTAACTCGATGTCTCAAACTAACCTAATCATAGCATGTTGACGGGGATTCGTGCAAAATGTACCAGTATTCGCGATTACTCCGCTTTCATCCGCGCACGGGAAGGCCTCGCAATAACTCGCTCACCCGCCTATGGCGTCACCTCACCATCCGCTGACCGGATTGCTCCTATCCATTACGCTGACCGGTCTTGGTGCCGCAACCCGCACAGCCTCTAACCGGCCGAGGGCGCTTCTTGTGTCTGCTTAGCCGCCTGGATCTGCTTGTGCTTCTCCAGATCGAACCGGGCTCCGCCCATGAACAGCGAGACGATCAAGCCGAGCAGCGAGGCTCCGACCAGCATCCAGAAGCCGACATGAACCGCATCGCCAAGCGCATGCTTCAGCATGGTCATCACCGCCTCCGGCACTTGGCCTTCGGCGTGCAGCAGCACCTGCGGGTTCGTGAACGCCTCCAGCTTCTCCGGCGGAATGCCGAGCGTCGCCCCTTCCCGTTCGATCGTCGACGTCATATGCCGGTTCACGATCGCAGCCATAATGGCCGAACCGAACACCCCGCCCACGGAGCGGAAGAAGGTGACCGTCGAAGAAGCGACGCCTTGATAACGGGCAGGGGCATTCGTCATGATCGCCATCTGCGAGATTGGCATCAGGAAGCCGATGCCGATCCCCAGCAGCAGCATGTCGGCGCGCAGCGCCCATTGGTTGACGTCCAGCGGCAGCAGGGTGATGATGTACGCGCCGCTCCCGGCGAGCAGCATCGACAGGAACGTGCTCATCCGCCAGCTTAAGAACCGCATCAGAAAACCGCTGATCGCCATGCCGATCATGACGGAGAACATCATCGGCGTCAGCGCGTTGCCGGCATCGCCGACGTCGCCGCCAAGACCGCCCTGGATGAAGATCGGCACGTACAGCAGGGAGCCGAACATGATCATGCCTTGCAGGAAGGTTGCGAGGCTTGAGCCGGCGATCGTCCGGTTGCGGAACAGCTCGAACGGGACGATCGGCTCCTCCGCTTTTGTCTCGGTGTACAGGAACAGCGCGAGTCCGCACGCCCCAGCGGCAAGCAGGCCGAGGATCGGCCAGGAGGCCCAGGGGTAGTCGACGCCGCCCATTTTGAGCGCCAGCAGCGTGAGGACCGTCGTGAACACCAGCCACCAGGCGCCGGCATAATCGACCTTCGGCTTGCGGGTAGTGTCCTTCGATTCAACCAGCGCTCCCATTAGAATGAAGAGCGCGATCAGCCCGAGCGGCAGATTAATATAGAAGTTCCAGCGCCAGCTCATCCAGGTGGTAATGAACGCCCCGACGCTCGGCCCGACGATCGAGGACAGCGCGAATACGCCCATGAACATCGCTTGAAACCGTCCGGCGCGCTCCGGCGGCATCAGCGTAAACAGCAGGGTGAACGTGATCGGCATCATGCAGCCGGCTCCCAGCCCTTGAATCCCGCGAAATACGATCAACTGCGTCATGTCCTGCGCCAGCCCGCACAGCGCCGACCCTATAATAAACGTCAGCAGACCGGCGGCATAAAACCGCTTGCGTCCATACATATCCGACAGCTTGCCGACAATCGGCATGATCGCCGTAGAGGTCAGCATATAAACCGTGAAAACCCAAGAAATTTGCTCAAAGCCGCCCAGCTTCTCAACGATTGTCGGCAGCGCCGTCGAAACGATCGTCTGGTCCAGCGAAGAGAGAAACAGGCTTAGCAGCAGGGCGCCCATCACCCAGCTCAATCTTTTATCGTTCATAGCCATTGCACGTCATCCTTTCTTGTTTACGATGCCATCCAACAGAATGTCAATCACGTCGTCCATCATGCGCTCCGCTTGTTCCTCCGGTACTTGACCACTGGACATAGCGTTCATCCCGCCCATCAGACCGCCCCAATATACGGCAGAGATCAGCCTCGGATCGAGCGGCTTCAGCTTCCCTTCCCGGATGCCCTGCTCCAGCACGCGATGGAGAGGTCCGGTCGCATTGTCCACATATTCCTTCAAGACCGCTTCCCCCTTATCGCCGAACACGAACGGGATATCGGCCGGTATGTTGCGGTAGAACTGTACCATGTGCGGCTTCAGCAGACTTGATCTCAGATAAAAGCGGGCGTACGTTCTCAGCTTGGAGATCACCTCTTCGTCGGACAGCAGCGTGCTGCTGATGTACGTTTTCGCCTCTTCGATGAGACGGGTGAACACGAAGCGAAATAAGTCCATCTTGTCTTTGAAATAATAGTACACGAGTCCGCGGGCCATATTGGCGCGCTTGGCGATATCACCCATTTCCGTGCCCCGTACGCCTTTTTCCAAATATACGGCAATCGCCGCATCGATGATTTGCTGGATGCGTTCTTCTCTTATTTTTTCGTTTTGTTCCGACGAGCGCGGGGACATGCTCCGGCACCTCCGAATTCGAATTATTTTTAATTGACATTCATGTCAGTTAAAAATATATCATTGGTTGACACTCGTGTCAATTAAAAACGGAAAATAGGACCGCCCACCTTTCGGGGCTTGTCCGATCGCTCAGGCCGCCGGCTGCGCCAACGCCAAAGACCGGTCCCCTGCGGCTTCAAGCCTCAGGGGACCGGTCCTCGCGGTTTGCAACGCTAATCGCGCGGCACACGCTTGCCGGGAAGCGTACGGCAGCGCCGCCGCCGCTCTCGTTCGCGCCGCTTACCGCCGAATCCGCCGATTGCGTCTGGTGCTTCTGCGCCTGCGGCGTCTGCGACGACGGGGCTTCGTCTTCTCGTCGTCTTTGGCTTTGCCCTTGCCGAACGAGCCGAGGAGCACCTTGATCAAGGGCGCGAATTGCTGGAAGCTTTGGACCATCTTCTGCATTTTGCTGAAGGTGTCCACGATCCCCTCGATGCCGCCCAGGCGGTCGAGAATCTTGCTGACCTGCTGCAAGTTAAATCCGCCGCCGCTGCTTGCGCCGCCGGCACTACCGCCGGACCCGCCGCCGAACAGCGTAGTGAGTCCGCCTCCTTCGCCGCCTGTGCCCGTTGTCACGGGAGGCTGCGCGAACATCGTAGACTCTGCAGGCAGCTGGGTACCCGCCATACCGGGGAAATCCGTGTAGGAGCTCAGCCCCGGGTAGACGCCTTGGTTGTAAGACCTCGTCTGCGCATACGGAGGCCGATTCGTTCTTGAAGCTGCCTGGTGCGCAGTAGCTTGCGGATGGATCCCTCGGTTGCCGATTATTTGTTTTGTAGAATTCATCATTTTTCATTCCTTTTATTTAAATTCTCGCAGAAGTGCTGCGGCCTGACTTTCATCCAACATCGGTTTCCTTGTATACTGTATGTGATAGGCGAATGGATGGTATGGGCGCTTGTCACGTTGTTTTAGATTTTGGCCTAGTGAAGCGATTTAGTCCGCTACCGCATAAAAAGAGTAACGTTTTACAAACATAAAGGAAGGATTTAGGGCTCTGGCGTCGAATACTGCTTGTATAGATTGTAAAACGATGCCGATTCGAAGTATGATAGGTAAGATAGTCCATCGAGGGGTTGAACGACCATGCAATTAAAGAAGCTGAATGATAAAGCGATTGACCAGCTGTTTGAAGCGATTTTGACGCTGAAGGATATAGAGGAATGCTATGTGTTCTTCGACGATTTGTGCACCGTGAACGAGATTCAGTCGCTGTCTCAGCGGCTCGAAGTGGCGCGGATGCTGCGGAAGGGCAACACGTACAACCAGATCGAAGCGGAAACCGGCGCCAGCACGGCGACGATCTCGCGGGTGAAGCGCTGCTTGAACTATGGCAACGACGGGTACAAAATGACGCTGGAACGCCTGGGCCGCTAACGGTCCCGGACAAGTCGTTGTCCCGCTCTTGCCAGGCTCTCACCCGGCATGATTAACGCAACATGCGAATCCTTCTCGGCCTGGAGGCTGAGCGGGATTTTTCGTGTTCGAGGGGTTCTTCCAGCGAGCGTCGGATGCGGTTTTGGAGAGGAGGCATACGGTGTGGTAAAATACGGGATATTGGTCATAAGCCACGGTTCCCGAAGCGAGGAATGGGTACGGCTCGTCGATGAAGCAGTCCGTGCGGTGCGCGTGCCGGCGGGGGTCCCGATCTACTCGTCCTACTTGGAGATTGTGGAGGGACGGCTTATTCAGGACGGCATTACGGAGCTGGAGGCGCTTGGCGTTACGGATATGATCGTGATCCCGCTGTTCGTCTCCTCGGGGAGCACGCATATTGACGAGATCACGTATGCCCTGGGTTTGAAAAAGGAGCCGCAGCTCCCGACGGACATGGAACCGTTTGCGATTCGGGCCCGGGTGCACTGCACGCCGCCGATTGACGACGATCCGATTATCGCGGAGATCGTGTACGGCAAGCTACGGCCGTTGTCGGAGCGCCCGGAACGCGAGATCGTGCTGCTCGTCGGACACGGCAGCGCAGAGAAGGGCTTCCATCTCGCCTGGCGGCGCGGCCTGGAGCGGCTTGCTGCGCGGGTGAAGGCGCTCGGCGGGTTCGCGGAAGCGGACGGGGCGATGCTGCTGCCCGATCAAATTAAGTGGAAGATGAACGATTGGCGCAGGCGCAGGCCCGATTGTCAGGTGCTGGTCGCGCCGCTGTTCCTGAGCGAAGGATATTTTACGGGACAAGTCATTCCCGAGCGATTGGAAGGATACACGTACCGGTACAACGGTCAGGCGCTGCTGCCCCATCCGGGCATTTCGCGCTGGATGGAGCGGCAGATCGCCCGCGTGCTGGACGGGAACGAGATGCATGAATTATGAAGCGAACGGGTGAGAGAGATGACGGAACGGGTCAAACGCGCTAGGTTAATCTATAACCCCTCCTCCGGTCGGGAGGAGATGAAGAGGCGGCTGCCGGACGTGCTGCAGCGCTTGGAGCGCGGCGGTCTGGAGACGAGCACGCACGCCACGATCGGCGAAGGCGATGCGACGCTGGCGGCGGCCGATGCCGTCGCACGCGGTTTTGATATTATCATCGCCGCCGGCGGGGACGGCACGTTGAACGAGGTCATCAACGGGATGGCCGAGAAGGAGAACCGGCCGCCGCTTGGCATTTTGCCGCTGGGGACGACGAACGATTTTGCCCGGGCGCTGAACATTCCCCGCCACTGGGAAGGCGCGGTCGACGTGATCCTGCAGCAGCATACGCGCATCATCGATGTCGGCAAGGTCAACCAGCGTTACTTTATTAACATTGCAGGCGGCGGGTCGATGACCGAGCTGACTTATGAGGTGCCCAGCAAGCTGAAAACGATGATCGGCCAGATGGCCTATTATATGAAGGGCCTCGAGAAACTGCCCCGGCTGCGTCCGATCGAGCTGTACATCCGTACGCCTGAGGTCGAGCTCCACGAGGAAGTCATGCTGTTCCTTATCTCGAACAGCAATTCCGTCGGCGGCTTCGAGCGGCTCGCGCCGGACGCGTCGCTGAGCGACGGTTTGTTCGACGTGCTGATCTTGAAGAAATGCAATCTGGCCGAATTTATCCGCGTCGTGTCCTTGGCGCTGCGCGGCGAACATCTGAGCGATCCGAACATCATTTATTTGCAGACGAATCAAATCCAAGTCACCTCTCCGGACTATGTCCAACTGAACCTGGACGGGGAGTTCGGCGGGACGCTGCCTTGTATGTTCACGAACCTGTCGCAGCACCTGCGCATCTTCGTGGATGAGACGGGCCAGACGACGTATAAGAATACGAACCCGCTGCACCTGAAATTACCTTGGAAAACTAAAGCCGGAGAAGAGAACGAACATGATGAAGAGCAAGAATAACCGCCGCGGCGGTAAGGGTGCGCAGGCAGGCAGCAGAACGGACTGGCGGGAACAACCGTTTTCGAACCGGCAATCGTCCCCACCCCCAGCCGCAGCCGTGCTGCGCGATCTGCCGGTAACGAAGAATGAGGACTATATTGCCGAGATTGTCGGCTTAGGGCATGACGGAGAAGGGGTAGGCCGTGTGAACGGCTTTACCCTTTTTGTTCAAGGCGCGCTGCCGGGCGAGAAGGTGCGGGTCAAGGTAGTTAAGCTGAAGAAGCAGTATGGCTACGCCAAGCTGCTGGACATTCTGGAGCCGAGCGCGGACCGTGTTGACGCGCCGTGCCCGATTTACAAGCAGTGCGGCGGCTGCCAGCTGCAGCACATGAGCTACGAAGCTCAGCTTCGCTGGAAGCGGCAGCTCGTAGCCGATAACCTGGAGCGGATCGGGAAGCTGGCTGTGGCCGGGCCGGGGGACGCTGCGGGCGAAGGCATTCTCGTACATCCGACCATCGGCATGGACGACCCTTGGCGCTACCGCAACAAGGCGCAGGTGCCGATCGGCCATGGCGGGCCGGACATGGAGGGCGGCCTGATCGCGGGCTTCTACGCGCAGGGCAGCCACCGGATTATCGACATGGAGGCCTGTCTTATCCAGCACGAGCAGAACGATGACGTGGTGCGCGCGGTGAAAAGAGTGGCGGGCGAGCTCGGCATCCGCGCCTATAATGAGGAAACGGGCCGCGGGATGCTGCGGCACGTCGTGGCCCGCTACGGTTTCAACACCGGCGAGATCATGGTCGTGCTGATTACCAACGGCGAGTCGATCCCGCACCGCGACGAGCTGGTGGGGCTCATTCGCGAAGCTGTTCCGGGCGTGACGAGCATCTGCCAGAACGTGAACACGCAGCAGACGAACGTCATCTTCGGCGACCGGACGCTCGTGCTGTGGGGCCGCGACGTGATCTACGACACGATCGGCGACGTGCGATTCGCGATCTCCGCGCGATCGTTCTATCAAGTGAACCCGGTACAGACGGAGGTCTTGTACCGGAAGGCTCTGGACTTCGCCGCGCTGACGGGCGAAGAAGTCGTGATCGATGCCTATTGCGGCATCGGCACGATCTCTTTGTTCCTCGCGCAGCGGGCGAGGAACGTGTACGGCGTCGAGATCGTCGGCGAAGCGATCGACGATGCCCGCGCCAATGCGGCGCTGAACGGCATCCGCAACGTTCAGTTCGAGACCGGCGCGGCCGAGGTCGTCATCCCGGCCTGGCGCCAGCAGGGCATCGCGCCCGACGTTATCGTCGTCGACCCGCCGCGCAAGGGCTGCGACGCCGCGCTGCTGGAGACGATCCTCGAGATGCGGCCGGAGCGCGTGGTGTATGTGTCGTGCAATCCTTCGACATTAGCGAGGGATTTGCGCGTGTTGGAGGATGGGGGCTATCGCACAGTGGAGGTACAGCCGGTGGATATGTTTCCGCATACCGTTCATGTGGAGTGCGTAATAGGAATTCAACGAATCGATACGTAGAAATCCTTTATTTTCAACACTTTGCGCGATTTATGACTTTCACGGCGGACGGCGCGGATTTCAAAAATAAGGTACTTAAAGACAAAATTGGAGTTTCCGTCGTTTTGGACATGGATTTGGACGTCGGGTGTGTAGATATGTTAAATTCATGGGAATAAGTTCATGAATCAGCTGAAAATGAAAGTTGCTGCAACATATGAATATACAAGGGAACACCCCTAATTGCGGTGTTCTCTTCTTATATATAAATATAATTTAAAAACCGGCCGTTATCTCAAAACCTAACGGTCATGACAAAATGTAAAGAGTCGTGTTACGAGCCGAGCGAGAAGCGGGTTTCCATTCCTATTTTTCACCATCAGAGCCTCGAAGGAAGGGGTTGGGAAGTCTTATGGCTGTATGAATTGGTGAAACGGTGCAAGTGAGAGGATGTTAGGTGAACTTTTTGGCTTATAATTGTAGGGTATGCTTCTCCTTGTCGAGAGGCGAAAAATCAAGTATGTTGGCTATGAACAATCTCAGGATGCCGCATTATTACTAAAGGGGTTGGTTGTATGCATCGCCGGTTGGTTTCCGATTATTCCAATCAATTGCATCAATTATTGGTCTCCGTCTCAAGGCATTATTATTTTGGCAATGATGGATATTTGAGATACCAGAAAAAACCGTTGGACGTTGATCTGAAAAACGCACTTAAGTCACGCAAAGAACATCTCATTTACTATATATTGCGCGATCACTATAGCGGGACGTTTGCTTTTCGGATGGCTACGACAAGAAGGCCGCTTCCTCTCGCAGATTTTCTTTATTATGCCTGGAGCGAGGAGAAGAAGGAAGAAAAATTTATATACGGATTGCCGGACGCATTATTTGTACCGAAGACGGTTACAACCGACGGCTTGTTTGCCGCGTTGGAAAGTCTGGCTATTATGCCGTTGCACCCACAAAGCGGCTTTGCTTCGGGTGTCAGAATCTTTCGGGATATAGAACAGCTGCTATCCTATTATTTGAGTGAAACAGTGGATCATACACTGGAAGGAGTGGACAAACTTCGTCTGAAAGTATGTCAATATTTGATTGGTTCGAAGTTCAATACATGGAAAGAAAGCTTGCCAAAGGAGCATCATCCTCGGTCTGTTCCGGACTATGATGATTTTACCCAGCATTTTATTACAGTTGATACCGGTCTTTTCAAGATAGAGCAAGGTAAACATAGACGATACGACAAGACGGTGCTTGAATTGGAGCTTCCTTCGTTTGACAGAGAAAAGCTGGATCAGGCGCAGGAAATGATTTATGATGCATGGGACGAGATGAGTAGAAGCAAGCGTCTCTCGATGGCACGAAAAGCATTGTTTCTGTCGCCATACTGTGCGGATGCCTATAATTTGTTAGCGGAACATAGTGAATCTTCGGAAGAACGAATGGAACTGTACGAGCGGGGGGTGAAGGTGGGGCGTCTAGCTTTGGGGGAATCGTTTTTTGAAGAGAATGTAGGTGAATTTTGGTGGCTTACTGAGACCAGACCATATATGAGGGCACTGGCAGGACTGGCGGAATGCCTCTGGAATAATGGACACCGGCAAGATGCCATTGCGAATTGTCGTGAGTTGCTCCGATTGAATCCTAATGACAGTCTGGGAATTCGCTATATACTGGTAAATTATTTGCTGGCTGAGGAAATGAATAAAGAAGCTGACGAATTTCTGTCAGACCATAAAGAGGCTACATGCTTTATGCTGTATAGTGAAGCTTTGCTTTCTTTCCGTTGTAAGAGTGCTCGTAAAGCGGCCGTATCGTTGAGTAAAGCTCTCGAATCGAATTCTTTTGTTCCCGCTTATTTACTAGGTGAGAAGCATATTCCATATATTAAACCTGATGCTTACTCGCGGGGGAGTGAGGAGGAAGCGATTATTTACGCCTCATTCGCCCTCCATTCATGGAAAACAACACCCAGCGCGTTAGATTGGTTAGCTGACCGAGCGAATCGTGAGAAGATGGGATGCAATTTGTAATGTATTAGTTGATCCAAGACAGGTGCAGTGCAGCAGCAGCCTTTCAATGATTAGTTTGGAGTTTCCGTTTTTTTGATCCTGGATTTGGACGACGCGTATGCGAATTGTTGAAATTATTGGAATAAGCTCACAAGATAACTGAAAATGAGGTGACTTCAACATATGAATGTCCAAGAGAACGCCCTTTTTGCGGCGTTTTCTTTTTATTATAGATATATTCAAAAAGCCGATTGCCCTGAAATATCAGCGCAACCGGCTTTTTGCGTGAAAGGAGAAGCATAAGATGACCAAGGTGATCGCCCTTGCCAATCAGAAAGGCGGCGTGGGCAAGACCACAACGGCGGTCAACCTGGGGATCGGTTTGGCAGCCGATGGGAAAAAGGTTCTGCTGGTCGATGCGGACGCGCAAGGCAACCTGACGGATTCGTTAGGGTTCCACGAACCGGATAATTTGTCGGTATCTTTGGCCACATTGCTGGCGAAAACGATGCTTGAAGAACCCTATGAGGCACGGGAAGGTATTTTGCATCACCACGAAGGCGTTGACCTGATGCCAGGCAATATTGAACTGTCTGCTGTTGAAGTATCGCTCGTCAATACGATGAGCAGAGAAACGATTTTGCGTTCGTACATCGACTCTGTTAAAGCCGATTACGATTACGTACTGATCGATTGTATGCCGAGTTTGGGCATGTTGACCATCAATGCGCTGGCTGCGGCAGATAGCGTCATTATCCCCGTTCAGGCGCATTATTTGCCAGCCAAAGGAATGACCCAACTGTTACAGACCATTGCCCGTGTACGCAGGCAGATCAATCCGAAGTTGGTTTTGGATGGCGTGCTGCTCACGATGGTAGACAGTCGGACGAAATTTGCCAAAGACATTTCCTTTATTCTTCGGCGCGACTACGGAGACAAGCTGCGCGTGTTCAACACCGAAATTCCCTTATCCGTTCGCGCGGCGGAAACAAGCGCCAAGGGGAAAAGCATCTACGTCCATGATCCGGATGGGAAAGCTGCGGAGGCTTATGCCGCCTTTACGAAGGAGGTGCAGAGCATTGGCAGCGAAAGACGACATGCGCGCCAGCATCAAACTGACCACAGTCGCTGATTTATTCTCCACCGAGGAGAGCCGCGCCGACCAGCAGCGGGAAAAGGTGATGGAAATACCATTACCAGATATCAGCGATTTCCCCGGCCATCCGTTCAAGGTAAAGGCTGACGAAGCGATGTTGGAAATGGCAGACAGCGTAAAGCAATACGGCGTTCTTGTTCCCGGCTTGGTACGACCGAAGGCGGACGGCGGTTATGAAATGGTAGCCGGGCATCGTCGAAAAAAAGCGAGTGAACTGGCTGGCAGAGAAACGATGCCCTGCATTGTCCGCGAACTGGACGACGATCAGGCAACGATCATTATGGTGGACAGCAACCTGCAACGGGAAAATATTGCGCCAAGCGAGAAAGCATTCGCCTATAAGATGAAGTTGGAGGCGATGAAAAGACAGGCGGGCAGACCGAGTAAAGAAAATTCTACCCAAGTTGGGCAGGATTTACGAGGCAAATATTCAGTTGAAATTTTGGCAGATCAGGCAGGGGAAAGTCGCAATCAAATCCAGCGCTATATCCGTCTTACCGAACTAACCCCCTCCATTCTCGAAATGGTAGACGATAAACGGATCGCCTTCAATCCGGCCGTAGAACTTTCATACTTGGCCGAAGAAGAACAGAAAGCCCTGTACGAAACGATGCAGTCTGAAGACTGCACGCCTTCGCTGGCGCAGGCGCAGCGCATGAAAAAACTGAGTCAGGACGGGCGGCTTAACGTGGATGTCATCTTCTCGATTCTCACAGAGGAGAAGCCGAACCAGAAAGAAAAGATGACCATTCGGCGCGAGCGGATCGACCGTTTCTTCCCGAGGGACTTTACCGAAAAGCAAAAGGAAGATCTGATCGTACAATTGTTGGAAAGCTGGTATAAAAAACGGCAACGGGAACAGGAACGTTAACCTGTATCCTGTTCGGCAGGCACTCTCCCTTAGGACGGAGAGCTTTTTTATGCCCATTTTTGGGGAGGCGATTCATGATGTATTTCACAAGAGGGAGGCGTCGTCAATATGAGCGCCTGATGCAAGAAAAGCCGGGGTTCAACCGCGTTGAAGTTTTGGAGGATGAGACCGAGGAGCCGCACACGCGAAACAAGAAATCTCGTGAAGCCAGTCAATCAAAACGAAGCCGGAGAACGAAGAATGACCGCAACTTTCCAGGAAATGAGGACGGACGATGGAAGAAATGAAGCGAATGGTGGACAACTACGAAGTCGTTCAGGCCATCTCCATCGGGAAGGTGGAAGTGCTGCTTGGCATAAACGAAACCAATGCCGAGCGTCCGTACATGGTTTGTTATTGCACCCGAAACAATTCGTTGGGTGTCGAGCAATTTTACGCGAATGCGGCCGGCGCGGATTATCTTGAGGCCATGCATGACTTTATTTCCCGCGTGCAATGGGAACTGGAGGATCTCAAAGAAGAAAGGGCCAGTGTCAAGGTACCCTTATCTCCCCTTACCCAAGCACAATGCCAGCCGATTCGCGAAGACATGCGCATTGACAACCAGGTTGTTGTCATCCGGCCGGAACGGTTGCGACCCGAATATCGCACCGCAGTTAACCAGCTTGTGCTGGCGCTAAGCGGGTTTGGCACCTCTGCCTATTCCCGAGGTCGCGCCGTTTACGTGTTAAATCTGTATACCGGTGAGGAGGCTCGCTGGAATCGCGAGGATTTTATGGGTCTGATAAAACCGGAGCATATGCCCGCATGGGCGCAAGAAAAACTGGAGCAGCATCAGGCTGTAACCCAGCAAAAGCCGAAGCGCCGTGACGAGGTCCGGTAAGAGATGCAATTCCTAATATATAGGAGAAAGGAGACGTGAGCGATGTCGTGGACGTATCGGCACCGCAAGACGCTTATTATCGCCGCGATTGCCGTAAGCGTTTGTTTACTTGTGGCTGCGGCCATTTATTCTCTGATAAAGCAATCAGAGCAAGAGCAGAAACAGCAGCAAATCAAGGAACAATATGAAAGGCAAATCAGGGAACTGAAAACGATAGAGGAACAATCGCGCAGAAGCGTTTGGACTGTGGCGCGCACCATTCCTGCCGGTGACACTGTGGAGGCGGAAGACCTCAAGTCAGTCCCGATGCCTGCGAATCTGGTGCCGCAAGGGATGATTACCGATCAGAATGCGGTCATTGGCAAAAGCGCCAAAATCGAATTGCAGCCAGGCACACCGCTGATGCCGTCCATGCTGTACGAGAGCGCGCCGATCCCGAAGGATTTGCGGGTGCAGGAGTTTCATGTCATTCAGCTTCCCTCCAATCTGCAAAAGGGACAGTACATCGACGTGCGAATCAACTTCCCGACTGGCGAAGATTTTGTCCTGCTGGCGAAGAAGAAGGCGCGGGAGTTGTCCGGCAATGTCATCTGGCTGGAAATGAACGAGCTGGATATATTACGGACTTCAAGCGCGATCATCGATGCCTACTTGCAAGGCGCGCGGCTGTATGCCCTGCCCTACATCGAGCCGGGCTTGCAGGAAGCGGCGGTGGTCAATTATCCCGCCAATCCGAAGGTGTTAGACTTGATGGCGCATGATCCGAACCTGCTCGAAAAAGCGATAACCGAGCTTGCCCGCCAGCTTCGCTCGACACTGGACGGCAATCTGAAGGCGATGAGCGAGTCGGATAAACTGCGCGTAACAAGCGGCAGCGTAACGGTTCAGCAGCAACTGCAAAACGAACGGATCGTCACGCGGCAAGGCAATGCCATGCAAGAAGCGGTTCCATCGCCGCAACCGGCAGGCGCAACGGCTACGGTCGATCACGAACCGCCAGCCGCGCAGCCGCTACCTTCCCCTTCCGTTCCGACAACGACGAATGAGAATCGGCCGGAAACGTCAGCGGAGTCAACGCCATCTGTTTCGACAGATCCGGCACCAGCTTCGCCGTCTGAAGAGCCTGCAAAAATGGATAAATTGGAGCACATTTTTAATCAGTGAAGGAGGCCGTCATGAAAAAAGTCGTGTTTTTCGGCGCGCCGGACAAAAGCCACCTGCTCCTTGTGCTGGGCAAGCTGCTCACGGCGATGGAGCGAAAGGTGCTGATCGTGGATTCCACCCTTGCCCAGTCCATGCAAGGCTATTTGCCGCAAGTAGAATTTGGCTATTCGCTGCGGGAATTTGAAGGCATCGATGTGGCGACCGGGCTCATCACGCGAGCGCAATTGGAACGTTCCCTGCTTCAAGCCGGAGGCGAAGCGGCCTACGATGTCATGCTGCTCGACACCGATCACACCGAATTTGTGAAAGGACGAGAGCTGCCGGGCTATGACAAGCGGGTTTGGTGCAGCAATTGGAGCCGGCTTGGCATGCATAAAAACGCGGAGCTGATGCAGCGGCTGTGCCTTCACGAAGCGGAGGGCCGGCCGCTGTCGTTTTACAAACTGATAGCCCCTACCCTGCCAACCGCCATACCCGAGACCTATATCGATTCGCTGCTGCCGCAGCAGTTTGTACGCTGGGAGGACACCGTGTTCCGCTTTCCACTAGACGAACGGGATATGTCGGTCGAACTGGACAACCAGCATCATGGCCGCATCGACGTCAGGCGGCTATCCGGGGCGTATCGCCGGAACGTGTTGGACATGCTGCAACAGTTGTTTGAGTGCGATGCCAAAACCGCCCGGTGGGCATGGGCGCGATCCCGAAGGCGCGCGTAAATTCGGTAATGTTGCACGAAAGGAGATGAAGCAATGGGTTTTACCGTGGTGTTTTGGAGTCCGGTTTCGGGACAGGCCGGTACGACGAGCAACCTGATCGCCGCAGCGGCGCTGCTCGGACTCGAATATTCCTCGCGCCTTTTGTTGCTTGGGCATTTGCAAAGCGAATACGCGGCCATCGAACGCAGCTTTTACCCGAGACGGTCCTGGATGAGCAAAGCGGACGCCCCGCCTGACGCGGGCATCGACGCGCTGCTCAGGCTTTTGCAAAACCGCAAGCTGGAACCGAACAGGTTGCGGGATTACACGCTGCCGCTGCTCGCCGACCGACTCGACATCCTTCCGGGATCGAACAAGCCGGATGCATCGTTTGTTTCCGCCGCACAGGAATGGCTTGCGCCCCTTCTGGAACTGACAAGGCGCACTTACGATCTGGTATTGCTGGACGGCGGAAGCGGCAACCAGTCGGCGTGGACACAGTCGCTGCTGCGTCAGGCGGATTTGCTGGTCGTCAATCTGCCGCAAAACTCGCTCAAACTGGAGCAAGTTTTTCCGGCTCTGGAGGCGCAGCTTCTGTCAAACCGGAAGCTGATGCTTGTATACGGACAATATGACCCTCGATCGGCTTTGACCATCAAGAATATGATGCGCCAGTTCCATCGACGGGAGCCTGCGTACCCGATTGTCCATAATACGGGCTGGCTGGATGCTACCCATCAAGGAGACTCTATCCGCTTTATTTTTCGTAACCGGCAGGTGCCTCGCGATCATGAAAACTATCTGTTTATGCAACAGGTGCGGGTATTGGCGCAAACGATCATCCAACACGTCGGACTGAACAAGCTTCTTTTCGGCGGGAAGGAGGAAGACCGATGATGTTCGTGCTAAACGGATTTCTTATGGCTGGAATCCTCATCGTGATCGGCGTCCTGCTCTATTTGCGCATGAGCCGCCGCTTGCCGGAGCAGCCGGACGAAAAACCGGTCTATACGCTGGAGGCGATGACTGCGTTTGTGAAAGAGGCGCTGCACGAGATGACGAGCAGCAACCTGATCGACTTCGGCTTGTCGGAAGAAGAATACCGCCGCCGCAAAAACAAGCGCGCGGAACTCAAGAAAGCGCTGCGGGGCTGCACGTCCGGGGATTTGCGGGACAAGGCGTATGTGAAGCAGGTCATCGCCGATTTGCTCGAACAGCGCTATATCTTCGACGATAATAACCTGAATCGGCTTCTGCCGTTTGACGATCCGAAAGACTTGTCGCCGCAAGATCAGTTTGACATCCTGCTCTATCTGTTTAAGAAACAACATCGATTGAGAGCGCTGGATGAACTGATCCGCCAATACGAGCTGGATCGTCCCAAGCGGAGCATGGAAGACGAGGAGACCGAGTCGTACCGGATTACCGCCGACGAAATCCGAGATATTTACAAGCAGGAAGCGCCCAAGCTGTCTGCCGGGGACAAAACGCAGATCGTTGTGCAGCGGATATACCAGCATTACAAAGGGTTTAGCGTCATCGACGAAATCCGCGATATGAAAATCGACGGCGTATCGGGCGGCGTCTCCGGCATCCCGCCCTCGATGTGGGAAGGCGAATGGAGCTTGGAGGAAGAAGCGCAGCTTTCCGAGGTGCCGAGGTCGCATGACAGCGTATGGCTGTTTTATAAAGGGAAATCCATTCATTTGAGCTTCCTGTCCTTCGGCTCGGAGCAAGAACTCCGGCGCGTGTGCAAGAACGTATACAAACATAATTTTCCCGGTCAATTGTCCGAGGCGAACGGCTTTAAGGTGAACGAAATGGCCGATGGCTCCCGCGTCGTCGTGCTGCGCCCCCGGTTCAGCGAATCGTGGGCTTTTTTTGTGCGCAAATTCGATGTGCAAAACGCCACGCTCGAACAATTGATTCAGGACGACCATGCGGAGCTTCCCATCGGACTGATCAGATATCTCGTCATGGGCGAGCGCATAACGGCCATTACCGGCGCGCAGGGCAGCGGCAAGACGACGCTGCTCACGGCTATGGTGCGCTACATTCCGGCCATCTTGCCGATCCGGGTGCAGGAAATGAGCTTTGAGCTTCAGCTGCGGAAAATATACCGGGATCGCAACATTTTAAGCTTGCGGGAAACGGAAACGATCTCCGGGCAGGACGGGCTGGACATCCAGAAAAAAACGGACGGCTCGGTCAATATTTTGGGAGAAGTGGCGACCGACCCGGTTGCCGCCTGGATGGTGCAGATGGCGCAGGTCGCTTCGCTGTTCACCTTGTTTACGCATCATGCCAAAACGTTCCGCGATCTCGTCTATTCGCTGCGCAATTCGCTGCTGAAGACAGGGGTGTTTACGAACGAAAGAGTGGCCGAGCAGCAGGTCGTCAGCGTCATCAATTTCGACATTCACCTCAGGCGGGACGCGGACGGACATCGCTACATCGAACGGATTACCGAATGCGTCCCGGAGGAGCAGGAAACAGCCTACCCGGAGACGTTCCGCCACAAAACGACGACCGAGGAGAAAATGACGGCGTTCATGGAGACGATGCTGGAATATTTCCGCCGCTCAACGGACCGCCCGCTATACGTCGCGCGGAACGTCATCGAGTACCGAGACGGATGCTATGTCGCCGTTCATCCGTTGTCCGAGCGAAACCGCAAGGAAATCGCCGCATGCCTCGCCGGGCCGGACCAGGCGGCGTTCGAAGCGTTTTTGGCGGTTCACTGGGGGGATAGCGATGAAGATTGAATGGCTGTCCCTGTTGCTGGGCGCAGCGACGGTGCTGTTCCTCGCGATGGTGGCGGCGTTTCAATGGGTATCCCGCCACGGTTCGGACGTGGAGGCCGTTCGGCAGTATGAAGCGTTGCGCAAACCGGGCAAAGCCCGCAAGAAGCAAGCGCTGCACAGCGTGTTGCAGCAGCTGTATCGCCTAAGCGAAAGTGTACCGATTTTATGCGGTTATTTGCTTCAACTTCGCAAACGAATGACCATTCTCCAACTTGGCGACGAATGGAAGCTGCGGCTGGAGACGATGAAGTCGGCGCTCCTCATATGGGGCGTGCTGCTCGCGGCGGCTGTTCCGCTGGCTATCGGCGTGCGCGACCCGGCCGCGCTCGGCATGATTGGCATCGGCTTCTGGGTTGGCCACGGAATCCTTTCGGACAATCTGGTCCATCGGCTGGAGACGCGACTGCTTCGGCAACTCCGGCATTTTTTTTCGGATGTGCGTCATCATTATCATCGTCACGGCATGGTGGAAGAAGCCATTTATGAAGCGGCGGACGGCGCGCCGTATGAGATGGCGCTGCACGGACACGAAATATACGAAGTGCTCACGGCAAGCGATGCCGAGCATCGGCTGGCGCAATATATCGAGAGCGCGCCGAACCGCTATTTGCAGGGCTTGGCCGGGCTGTCGCATCTGGTGAAGGAATACGACGACAAACGAACCGCAACCGGTTCCGTGTACTTGAAGGCGCTCGGGAAGCTCGCGACCGAACTGAATCTAGAACTGCTGCGCCGCGAGCGCCTCAGTTTCCTGTTGCAAGGACTGACCGCCATCACGCTGTTGCCGCTGCTGTTTACCCGGCCGATCGAAGCTTGGGCCAGCCATTACTTTCCGGCCATGGACGCCTTTTATGCGAGCACGACTGGCTGGATCGTGAAAATCGGCCTGATGGCGGTCGTATGGCTGTCCTACGTTCTGCTGCGGAACATTCAGGAACTGGACGCGAGTCCAAAACCAACCGGCCGAAAAAGATGGGAGAAACGGGTTTACGAATGGCCTTGGATGCGCTGGCTTGTGCATCGTTTCGGTCCCGCCCCCGGTTCCCGGGAAGCTGACCGCATGGTCAAGCTGCTTAAAGACACCGCATCGCCGCTTCGTCTGGAATGGCTCTATGTGCAGCGCATCGTGGCGGGTGGCATGGCTTTTCTGGCAGTGCTCGGGATGTTTATTACGCTTCATGCCGCAAGCCGGCATCAAATCCTGTATGCGCCGGTAAAGCCGGGCATCCTGTTCGGCCAACTTTCGCCGGAGGAGGAAGCCAAGGCGCGCGAGGCGGCAGCGCTCGATCGCCGCATCATCGATCGCGTAAAGGAGGTGAAGCATCGCACCGAAGAAACGGTGATGGCCCTGCTCCGCAGCGAAACGCCGACGGCGAATCAGGACGATCAACTTCGCGCTGCGGCTCGGCGCATTATGGGCAAGCTCACGAAGCTGGACAATCAGTATTTGAAGTGGTGGGAAGCGCTCCTCGCCGCTCTCGCGGGATGGGGCGGCTACGCTATGCCGGTCGGCGTTCGATTGTTCCAGCGGCGCATGCGGCAGATGGAGATGAAGCATGAAGTGGATCAACTGCATGCGGTCATCGCCATGCTGGCGGATCTGGACCGGATGTCGGTCGAGCATCTGCTTATCTGGATGGAACTGTTTGCCCGCGTGTTCAAGGAACCGCTGCAAACCTGCTTGCTCCATTTCGAACAGGGCGCGGACCAGGCGCTGGCGCAGCTGAAAGAGGATGCGCCGTTTGTGCCGTTCGTCCGCACGGTCGAAAAGCTGGAGCTGGCGGCGCAAAGTTTGCCGATTCGGGAAGCGTTCGACGATCTGGAGTCGGAACAGGCTTACGCGCAGGAGCAGCGCAAACAGGAGTACGAGCAATTGATCGAGCAAAAGGCAGGCTGGGGAAAATGGATCGGGTTTGCGCCGATGATGGCTCTCATTTTCGGCTATCTGGTCATTCCGCTCGTCATCGTCAGCTTGCACCAGATGTCCGTATACTACGAACAGCTTCAGCGCATTCAGTAAGCGGACATGTTGCGGCGCTTTCCAAACGGGAAGTGTCTTTTTATTTCGAATTTCATTTGAAGGAGAGATCGGTTCATGTCTAACGCGCAAAAAGCACTCGTGATGGCGGCAGGCATTTTTCTTGCCATCGCGCTCATTACCCTCGCCGTCGTATTGTTTATTTCCGCGCAAGACTCCACCAAGGCGGCGCAAAGCAATTTCAGCAATATCCAGACGGAGCTGTCGCAAACGGCGTTTACGGTGTACGACAACACGACGTTGTCGGGCAGTCAGGTGGTCAACGCGCTGCGCAAGTTCAGCGATCAAGATCAGTTCGGCATTCAGATCGTCACCGGGAAAAATCCGGCAGGTCAGTGGTACGGCAAGGTGATCAACACGGGTGTTCCGATCGACAGCGTGACCTACGGCTCAGTGGTTGGTGAAGCGCCGGGGCAACTTAGCCATGCGCTCGATGAATCGAATGTGAACTACGTCAATCCGAGCGGCAAATTTCGGGCGCAACTGGTGCACGACAGCAGCAACGTCATCCGCGGCATTGTGTTTCGGCAGCAGTAAGCGCCCGTTGCTGAAATCACAACGCTGATGGGGCGTCCTTTCGGGTATAGACGGACGCCCCGGCGTTTCCAAGGAGGAAACCGATGGAACATGCCCCCAGAACGATGCTGGAAATGAGCGTGGCCTGTCTTCTCTTTCTGATGGCCGCAACGAGCGGACTGCTGCTCTTTCAAACCGGGGCCGCGCTGAACGCCACCGCCTATGTGTCGGGAAAGTCGCTGGACCGCAACATGCAGATGACGTTTTCGCCGATTGCCGGCGACGGCACCGTATCCGGCGCAGAGGTAGCGCAATCCGTTGCCCGGCTGGAGACGGGAGACGCGGAAATCGTGGTGGACGGCGTTCGATACGTGCCGCCGCTCGATCGGGACCAGTTCGTCCCCGCCGGCATTCGCCTGAATGCCCGGTATACGGCAGTCACCCAGCGTGATGCGTCCGGACAACTGCTGCGCCTCATTTTCGCTTCACGCTAAGGAGAATGCCATGAACAGTTTCTCGAAAGTTTTCGCGGTGCTCATTGCCGTTTTATTGCTCTATCTCTACCCCATTTCCGCAGCCTTCGACCAGCAGGACGATATTTCGGAACTGGTCGTATTGAAGGCGACGACAACGTTTGTGGATGCGGTGCGGGACAAAGGCTTTGTGTCGCCGACCATGTATACGGACTTTATGGAGACGATTGCGGTAACGGGCAACACCTTCGATGTGCAAATGGAACACGGCAGCAAAAAGTACGTGCCGGTTTACGACGACCCGACAAGGGCGGATACGTTTCGGGGCAGCTACGAAGTGCATTACGACAAGTTTTACAACGCGCAGATTTTGCCTGTTCTGTTCCCAAATAGCGCGGCTGCAAAAGACGATCGTGCGCGACGCTACAAGCTGCGGGTCGGCGACACGTTTGCGGTCACGGTCAAAAATAAGAACCGGACTCCAGGTACGATTCTGTTCGATTTTCTGAACCAGGCCATCAGTCCGAACGAAAAAATCTTCATTCCTTACGGCGGGGTGGTGCGCAATGAGGCTGATTGAATGGGCCATTGTCGGGGCGCTCATTTTCCTGCCGTTTGCGACCGTGAACCGGATCGAGGTCGAAACGCAGCGGAAGGCGCTATTGACCGAGCTGCGCTATAACGCCGCGCTGGACGCAGCGGTGGATGACGCGGCGCGGATGTTGACCGTCAATACCGACCAGCGGCGGGAGACGCAATACGAATCGGCCAAGCGGGTGGCGCTGAACAAGGACGAGGCGATTGCCGCTTTTTTTCGGACGCTGTACGCAAGCTTCGGCATTGCCGACGATCCCGTTGCGCAAGGCGTACTGGGTCGGTATATCCCGGCTATTGCGGTGATTGGTTACGACGGTTTCTACGTCTATGCCGAGGAGGAGTGGACGGGAGCCGACGGGAACACGGAACGGAAACCGGTTTGGGGAGCGAAGAAGCCGTATGCCTACGCCGATTCATCGGGCAACAGCCTTTCGTTCACGCTGGACGATTTCGTCCTCGCTTACGATGCGGGCAGCCGGAGCTGGCACGAAGGCTTGCGGGCCGACGTCGGGCAGCAGACGAATATTGCGCTATTAAAGGATGCGGAGCGATTTGAGCAGGTGCGTCGAAGCACCATCGTCCGCGCAATTGAAGACGAACTCGCCTACCGAATCAACAAACACAACGAATCGGTTTCCCGATACGGCTTTTCTTACACCTTCACGCTGCCGACCATTTCGCAGGAGGAATGGCACAATACCGTGGATGACGTCGGGGTGCTTGCCTTTATCCAAGGCATTCCGATGGGAGGCAAGTTTTACAACAATTATGCGCTCGGCGGAAGCCGCGTGCTCAAGAAGCCGGAGATTTTCGGGGCCAGGAAAGGAAGCATGAAGGTGTATTATCGCAGCACATGCGGCTTTGCTTATCCGGTGGAAGAGACGTTTTCCAGCGAACAAGCGGCCGCGCAAAAAGGCTATATGCCGCTGGACTGTCCTGTCTCGCCATCTTAACGAGACGGCGGTGATTTCGGAAAGTGGACACGCCGTCAGATCGGCTCTATGATGAACCTGACAGTCGAAATCTTCCAAACTTGTCATGACCCCTATTAAGAGAGGAGCGAATGGCGTGAGAAAATGGATAATTACAGGACTTGTCGCCGCGATGCTTTGCAGCTTGTTCACCGTAACGGCAAGCGCGGCGAGCCGACTTCCGTCCTTTGTCGGCGTCGTCATGGACGGACAAAAAATCTGGTTTCCCGATGCGCAAGCATTTGTCGATGAAAACAATCGGACGCTCGTGCCGGTTCGATTCATCGCGGAAAAGATGGGCGCAAACGTAGGCTGGGAGCCCAAAACCATGACCGTACCGATTGAGCGGGACGACCTGCATATTGTGCTTACGATCGGCGATAGCAGGGCGCTCGTCAACGGCAAAGAGGTGGCCTTCGATTCGAAGGCGATCACCAGCGGCGGCCGGACGTTTGTCCCGCTGCGTTTTGTCAGCGAAGCGCTGGGGGCGGAAGTGAATTGGGATAGCCCGACATCGACCGTATTTATTTCCACACAAGAAGACGCCAATGCAAAGTACGATGAATGGGGCCGCCTGATTCGCACAACCCATTTGCCGAAGAACGCGAAAGATTACCCGTACATTCTGGCCGATGTGCCGAATGAAGCGTATGAGATGGCCTATCCCTACTCGCATCCTACGGACAGCAAAGTTTCATCGGTATTGTATTCAACCATACCGGAATTCAATAAGAAAAACGTGGATATATGGATGAGCCGACTGAAAACGTTTGGTGCACTCTGGCTGAACGTGGATTACAAAACGATTGACGATTCTTGGGCGCAGGCGGTATTTGCCACGAAGGTGCAAAGTTCCAATGCGGAATTGAAATACATCCGGCGGTATGTGGATTGGGTTAAAGAAAACAAGATTCAAATTGAAGGATACCTTGATCCCGAGCCTTCCATGATCTATCGGAACGGATTCGGCGATAATTATATCCGATCCAAATTCAGGATTAAATTTGTTTCGTTTAAGGAAAGTAAAGACTTGCTCTATGATGAAAGGTTCCCTAACCAACAATCTTTTGAAAAGGGAATTTGGTATGAAGGCTACACCGATATCTCGATGTCCACGAATGTGGGAGGCGATTGGGGGCCAACGTTGAAAGTAAGTCCGAGCGCTAGTTTATTCTACAACCATACGATTAAAAGGATGGAGTAGAGATATGAACAAATTGCATAAACGATTCTTGAGCATGCTGCTGGCATGCTTATTTTTGTTTTTCTCCATTCCAACCTCTGTTTTCGCGGGACCTCCCGATGTCAGAACTGAAAATGGCACCATTAAATTTAAGATCACCAGTACGGCTGCAACATCGTCCATTAAATACAGAACCGTGGGTTGGACGGTGCGCCGTGACCAATTATGTTCGAATACGACGCCCAAGCAGTGCGGCGATCCGAGAAGCGGCAAACACGCTTCTTTTTTGGACCAGCAAGTACGGCAAGTAGGACAGGAACCGAATCCGCCCATCCCCGGCCAGCCTGTCACGACCTATTACGAAGTCAGCGAGGCGCTCGTCACGGAAGGCATGTGGAAAGCGGGCATGGGCGACATCAAAGACAACGACGACTTATATTTGTATGCCATCATGGTGTCTATCGACGGAAACGGCAACGTGCGCAAAGGGCCCTTTTATACGCTGGATGAGATCAAGAGGGCCGAACCTTGGGCGCATCCGGACGACTTGGACGATTATTTCGGCATTCATGTACCCTATCGAAGCGCGGAATTTCCCGTTGATGTCATTGCGAAAACCGTGAACGGAAAAGTCATAGAGCAACCGCAAGCTACGTTTCTAAAGGGCAAGTACAAAGTCGGGGAAACGATCGATCATGAATTTCCCGAAACAATTGAGGACAACGGAAAAACGTATACGATCGTTCGCTCCTATTTATCGCCCAAGCAGGACCCGACGCGGAAAGACTGGCTGCAAGAAAATCCCGAAACGAATCCGAAGGTGCGAACGAGAAGCTTTACGGTACATCTGGGCGGAACGGACGCGGTTGCCGAATACGCAGAGAACAATCCGGTGAAGGCCATCTATCAAAAAGAAGACGGCACCAAACTCAAAGAAGTGGACAAAGGCGTTTTCGCAACCGGCGAGGAAGCGAACCATACGTTTGAAGGACAAATCACTTCCGGCGGTCAGACGTATGAAATCATCCGCTCTTACATTACGAACAATAACAAACCCGACGAGAAGCTGTTCGTTCTGGAAAAAGGCGACCCGAAGCTCAAAGAGCGCTCCATTCTGGTGGGATCGGGCGGCTCCAACTTTATCGGCATTTACAAAATTCCCTCCTCGGTAACGGTCGCGTCCCGGATTGAAGCGCCGGAAACGGTCGACCAAAACGTGACCGAAGTGGACGGGGATTTTGTTTTTGAAGTCAAGTCGCTAAAGAATTTGAAGTCATACGAAATCACGGATATTCGAAATGCCAGGCTCGTTCAAACGGGCGACAAAACCGGAAACCTCTCCGGCACGTCAACGAGTAAAACGATTCCGATCAAAATCCCGTTCACGTCCGGCGACAAAGTGAGCGTGCAAATCACCGTCGTTGTGAAGGATGTGGACGGCAATACGGGGGACTCGACATCTGATCATACGGTACGCAAAGGCGACGGCGGCGGAGAACCGCAGCCCGGCGCTTCCCAGCAGGCCGAAGCGATGGAGCCGAACGTTTCTGCCGTCATTCAGGCGGATGCGCGCGGCGCAGAAAAATTTGATGTGCTGCAAGGCATTCCGACTTCAGAGAGCCTGTATGTGAACGCTTTGGCCAAATCGTACTTGTATCGCAACACGTTCATGGAAACGAGCGGCACGAAGCAATACCCGATTCAGGTGAGTAAAACATATACCCTCACCTGGACGGAGACGCGATCCGGCCCGCCCGATGCGGACGGGAATCCGACGACCATTACCGTTCCGCGTTCAGATACACAGACGGTCAGCAAAAACTATTCGATTGAACGCAAGTACAGCTTCTGGACGATTCAAAATCTCGAAGTGTACGGCATTCAGAAGGCGACGGTCTCCAATTATGCGCTTCCGTCGGGAACGGTTACGCTGGAGCCGAATGGCTATGCGCCGCCAACCGTTTCCGCCGCGCATGATGCGTCGCTCAACGCGCATATCATCGATCCGGTCTATTCGAATGTGACGCTTCCCGGACAAACGATTTCCGGCGGCTCCAGGCGGCCTTCCGTACCAAACGAGGACTGGACCAACGAGGCCGAGAAAGCCATCGGCAAGATCAAGGTGAAAAATGACTCATTCGTTTTTAACGGAAATACAATCATGGACAATCGAATCGTTGAGGAAAAAGCACCGACGCCGGGGGCGATACCGGCCCCGCCGATGATTGGGCAAGATGTGCTGTACGGCAAAGGTTATCTCATTGACGCTTCCAAAACGAACAAAGCGAATCAGCCGAGTACCGGCACCATAACGTATTCCCTGATTAAAGGCATCGGTGGCGGAGCAAACAAAACGTTTTCCATTGTCGGCATCAACCCGGTAACCGTGCATACGCCGGTGGTGAACTACGCCTCGGTGTCGGACGATCAGGCCCACAACCAGAAAACGCAGCCGACTGCCGGGCGGTCGGCGCTCATTCTGGACCGGCCCTTCACCGTGACGATTCCGACAAGCGGCCCGCACAAGGACATCAAGGGCTACGGCAATCGGGATTATGCCAAGTATGTGAGGGACAAGCAGGTACGCTTTCCGTTCGATGTGTACAAAGCGGATCGCACGTCGTTCGTCCCCAAGGACACGTGGGTGTCCATCCCGGTCGGTCAGTTGCAGACGACCTTCTACTTGCCCGTTTGGGTGGACGAGGGCCATTACGACGTGTTATTCCGAACGTTTGCCGAGAACAGCCCGGCTTCCTTCACGTCCCAAATGAATGCCAACCTGGACTTGTCCAACCATGTGGCTGCGCAGGCGGTTCCAGTGGAAGTGATCGGACGTCTCTATGATTTCCGCATCACCGACATTGCCGATTTTGCCTGGGAATCGGTGTTTCGCACCCAAAAAGGCAGCGCGACGCCGACAGGAAACGCCTATTGGGTCGGCACGAAAGGTATTGACGGCGCACCGCGCGGCAACACCCCTCCTTACGTGCTGCCGGTACGGCAAGGCAGTCACCCGGAGAGCGGCAAGAAAAATGTTGCGGTCAAAACGGGTTACCATTTCAAATTCGAAGTCATGACGAAAGGCAACATGTTCGGCTCGGGCGACGGCATCCTCATTACACCGACGTTTTATTTTGTGGACAGCAAGGGGAAGAACAGGCAAGAAGTCGATCTTTACTATCATTCAGGCGGTCAGCGTTTTATTCGTATCGGCTCCGGCGACGATGTGGAGAAACGGTATGTGACGCTCGACGCTCGCCTGCGCAATGTGCCGAAGCAGGAGTTGACCGACACAGCCGCAACGCTTTGGTCGCTAAACGGTTCGCCCGGAGCGAGGCAGACGTTTATCGATCAATATGTAAAGGATGCGCAGAAGCCGACCTATGTGGGCGGCTACGATATTATGCTGCTGCCGCCTCAGCTTCGGACGTTTGTCGGAAGCACGCAGGTGCCCTCCGGCATCGATGCGGCCCGCGCAAACGCTTCAGTTCAGCGATGGCGGGGGGACTACAGCGTGCCCGCCGCGCCGTACGTGGTGCCGAAAGGCTTCAATCTGGCCGAGTACGGCCGCACGCACCGGCTGGACGACAATGCGCCCGTATTTCTGAAGGATGGGTACATCATCGTCAATTTCAACATCGAAACGATCCGCAATCAAGACTTGAAACATCCGCATCTGCAATACAAAAACGCGCCGCTGGACAATCAGTGGCGAATGGAAGGGTTTCAGCGCAGCTTCGTCGATCCATACGGGGCAACGTTCTCCCTGCTGGACGGCGGCGACGTCGTCTTTTATCATGCCAATTTGTCCAGCTACGACGATTATGGCACAGGGGGAACCCACTAGAGGACATTTCTATACCAGCCGGGAGGAAAAGAACATGCTGGAAAGACTGCAAACGGCCGCTTCGGAGGACGCGGCCTATTATTTCTCCGCCTCGATCGAGAAGGATACGGAACGGGGTTGCATCGGGCACTTGCGCGGTTATTTTGGCAGCAGCGGCGAGACGTTCTGGTCAACCTGGTTCGATTTTGCGCCAACGCTAAGAACGCCGGCTTTCCGGGCGGAACTGGATTCGGTTGTGCAGGCATTGACGAAGCAGGGACTTCTTCAAAGCCGCAGCCGAATGCATCAACTTTGCATGTTGCATCCGGAGGCCCGATTATCGGGGGCGTGGCATTCCGGCGTATACGGCTTTTGTTTTCAAACCGCACACCATCGGTATTACCTGCGTTGTTTCCCGCATGCGGGAGACTACAATTTCTATCTGTACTGCTATGTTCGGCCGGAGCGTTTGTCGGAACTGTCATCCCGCTCGCCTCATTCGGAGGCACTGCCCGGGAAAAAATCGAAGCCGGAGCGGTAGCGTCTGCTGAGGAGGAAGCCTATGAACGATCTCATGCGGTATAAGATGCTGGCCGAAGCGTTGGTCCCTCCTGCCGCGAAGCTGCTGTACAGCTACCTGATGGATCGAGCGGGCGGACGGCATGGTTCCGTCGTGTTGTCCGGCCAAAAGCTGGCTTTGGAGGTGGGTCTTTCCCCTTCGACCGTCCGTCGCAATCTGCATCGCTTGCAGCATATCGGACTCATTCGGATTATGGCTCGCTATTCCGAAGAAGGCATTCGCCTGGCTAATCAAATAACGTTTCTGTAAGGGAGGTGCTCTCGTGACAGCCAAGTTGCAGCGCATCGTCGAACTGGCTGCCAGCACGGCTCGCACGGTGACGAATCAGCCTGACCGCTGGGCGGATTTTTTGCGGACGGCGGCTTGGAACTACAAATATCCGTTTCAGGATCAACTGTTAATCTACGCACAACGTCCGGACGCAACGGCCTGCGCGCCGATTGACGTCTGGAACAAGCGGCTGGATCGCTGGGTAAAGCGCGGCGCGAAAGGGATTGCCCTGATCGAAGATCGGGGAAACCATCTCGGGTTGCGCTATGTGTTCGATGTGTCCGACACCCAAAGCAGGCGTCAGCCGCAGGTGTCGCTTTGGCGGTTGCAGGACAGCGACACGGCTCATGTGATTGAGACGCTGGAAAATGCTTTCGGCGGGCCGGATGAGATCGAATTGCGTGCGGATCTGCCTGCTGCGTTGCTCGCTGCTGCGCGGAATGCGGTGGATGACAATAGCGCCGATTATGTGGCGGAGTTGATGAAAGAGCGGGAGCACAGTTTGCTGGAGGACCTGGATATTTCGCATGTGGAGCTGTTGTTCAAGCAAGCTGCCGAAAAGGCCGTCGCTTACATGGCGATGATCCGTTGCGGGTTGAACCCCGCACATTATATTAGCATCGAGGATTTGTCCGGCATCGGGTATTTCAACACGCTTCCTGTGCTGTCCCACTTGGGCGCAGCGATTAGCGATGTGTCCGAGATGATGCTGCGGGAAGTGGAATCGACCGTCCGGGCGCTGCGCCGGGATGCACAACGTGCGAATGAGGGGCAATCGCTTCATACCCTTGCAAGACCCGATTCCTTGCCGCACAATGAAGCTACCCTACAAGAAAGGAAGGATGAACATGGAACTGACGTACACGCCGCAAGGGGATTATCTGCTGCCCAACCTGACGCTGAGCGAAGCGGAGACGACCATTGGGAAGTACGGCATGATGCGCAAGACGTTCCTGAAAACCGAGCGGAAGGGCATGTACGCCCATCTGATGTTGTCGGAGCAGTTGAACCGGCATCTGGCGGACATCGACCGGACGGCGCGGGAGCAGATCGACCGGACGATGCAGGAGATGCTTCGGCTGAACCCGGCACCGGACAAGGCGAGCGATCCGCTGGCCTGGACGGGACACATGAACAACCTGAAGCAGCAGGCGGAGGAACTGATTCTCGCGGAACTGATCTATCATTAAGATGGTTTGATCGGGAAACAGAGGACAGAAGTCTTCCGTTTTTTCACGACCATGCCTTTATCAATGATATGCTTCGATCCGCGCCGCTGCGGGAAAGCAAGACGGATATTGCAGCGTTTTTCCTTGCTCATGAGGATGAGCGCGATCGCGTGTTGTATGTGCGCAGTTTGTTTCCGGCTGGCATCACCGAACTGACGCTTGATCAAGGCGTACGAGCAGGGTTTGAACCGTATCTTAATGTTTTGCATTTGTGGACGGGTGCGGCGGATGAACGAACGGCGCAAAGCTTTTACGATTGGGGTGTCATCGCCGGGCATATCGCCAGCATGATGCTGTTAAACGAATTTGACTTGTCACGAAGGACAGAACCATCCATCCGGCAACAGACGCTGTGGATGGAACAAGCGGAGGACGCAAGAGCCTCCGCTTTTTTCATGCCGCAAGCGGTCATTGACGCTATTTTGCAAAACGGCAGCGGTTTTGAGAACGGCAAGTTTCGCATTGCGCTGCATTTCATGCAGTCGCTGTCCGCACAGGAGAACGCCGATTTCCTGAAACGGGAATACGGGACCGGCGGGCGTCTTCCCGCGCTGATCGGCACGGATATTCACATGAATTATGACAGCAAAGGCATCACGCTGACCCGCGGCTCCATCATGAACCCGGATACGCAGGTGGTGCTGCCGTGGATGAAAGTGCAGAAACGTATCGGCGAACTGCTGGCAGCGGGTCGTTACTTGAACCGGCAGGAAGCCGAGCGATTGCCCGCCTTTGCGGAAGAACAGGAGGAAAAGCGGCGGCTGCAAGCGGCGGAAATGGCGAAGCACGATGTGCCGCAGCCGGATGCATCGTCGGTGCTTTCCCGACCAGACGCACAAGCGGAACCGGAACACACGCCGGTGAATCGGGAACGGGCGCGCTACGGTTATGACGCAAGCAGCACTGTCTGGATCGGTGCGGACGAATATGAAATTGTGCAACTGGAGCAACGAACAGTGGTGCTGCAAGACCGTCAGTTCCCGCTCTTCATCAAAGAGTTGAATCGCTGGGATTTTGAGCGAATGCTGCGCGAAAACCCGCTGAACGATCATCTGATTACCGGAGAGCAGGAGCAGGAGCCGGAACGGTCTGACGAAGCGACATGGGAAACAGTGGAAGATGCGGTTTCACCGGAAGAGCCGGTGACGGAGGGGCCAGAGCCCATATCGCAGCCAGACACTTCCCTTTCCCCTGATCCTGTGGCCGGCCGCACCGCGCCAGCCCGTCCGTCTGTACCGGCTGTCAACTACCGGATTACGGATGATGAACTGGGGCATGGCGGCGCAAAAACGAAGTTCAAATGGAACACAGAAGCGATTCGGCTGCTGAATGAGTTGGAGCAAGAGCAGCGGCAAGCGACAACGGACGAGCAAGCGGTGCTGGCTCGCTATGTCGGATGGGGCGGCATTCCGCAAGCATTTGACGAAGCGAACACGCAATGGGCAGCCGAATATGCGGAACTGAAAGCATTGCTGGAGCCGGATGAATATGCGTCCGCTCGTGCGTCAACGCTGAACGCCCACTATACATCTTCGACCGTCATCAAGGCGATGTACGACTGTCTGGAAACGATGGGCTTTCGCATCGGCAATATTTTGGAGCCGTCCTGCGGCATCGGCAATTTCTTCGGTCTGGTGCCGGAGTCGTTCCAAGACTCGCGGCTGTTTGGCGTGGAACTGGACAGCATTACCGGCCGTATTGCCAAGCAGCTTTATCCGCAGGCGTCGATTACGGTCAGCGGCTATGAACAGACGAATTTGCCGGACAGTTTCTTTGATCTCGCCATCGGGAATGTGCCGTTCGGCGGTTATGGCGTGGCGGATAAACGTTACGACAAGCACAAGTTTCTCATCCACGATTACTTTTTTGCGAAAACACTGGACAAAGTGCGTCCGGGCGGCATCATCGCCTTTATTACGTCCAAAGGAACGATGGACAAGCAAAACCCGGCGGTACGCAAGTATATCGCGGAGCGTGCCGAACTGCTCGGAGCGGTGCGTCTGCCGAGCAATGCGTTTCTGGCCAATGCCGGAACCGAAGTGACCGCCGACATTTTATTTCTGCAAAAACGGGATCGCATGGTCGCCGTCAGCGAGCAAACCGAAGCATGGCTTTCACTGGCCGAGACAGCGGACGGTGTGCCGGTGAATAGCTACTTTGCCGCCCATCCTGACATGGTGCTTGGCACAATGGCCTTTGACGATCGAATGTACGGCAACCGGCAGGAAACGACCTGCAAGCCGCACGCGGACACCAACCTGGATGAACTGCTGCGCGAAGCATTGTCGAACATCCATGCCGAATGGGTGGAGCTGGAACGGGAAGACCAGCCGGAGGAAGAAGAACCTTCCCTCCCTGCCGATCCGTCTGTCCGCAATTTCAGCTTTGCGCTGGTGGACGGTCACATCTACTTTCGGGAAAACAGCCGGATGCGGCGCGTGGACACCTCGGCGACGGCGGCAGGCCGCATCAAAGGGATGATTCAGCTGCGGGACACCGTGCGCGAGCTGATCGAGTACCAAACCGAAGACTACAGCGATGAGATGATTCGGGAGCAACAGCGCAAACTGAATGCGCAGTATGACCGGTTTACGGCCCAATACGGCCTGATTAACAGCCGCGCCAACAGCCTTGCTTTTTCGGATGACAGTTCTTACTTTTTGCTCTGTTCGCTTGAAATCGTAGATGAAGAAGGACGGCTGCTGCGCAAGGCGGATATGTTCACCAAACGCACCATCCGGCAGCGCATCAACGTGGAACAGGCGGATACGGCTTCGGAGGCGCTTGTCGTTTCCATCGGCGCGAAAGCCCGTGTCGATCTGCCGTATATGGCGCAGCTAACCGGCTTGACGGAAGAACAACTGGTGGAGGAACTGCGCGGCGTCATTTTCCCCAATCCCGAAAATCTGGACGAGGAAGGACAGCCGATCTTTGAAACGGCGGATGCGTACTTGTCCGGCAATGTGCGGGAGAAGCTGCGTGTGGCGAAACAGTTCGCCGCGTACGATGCTGATCGTTACAGCGAAAACGTCAAAGCGCTTGAAGAGGTGCAACCGAAGGACCTGGATGCCTCCGAAATTGATGTGCGCTTGGGCGCAACCTGGCTGCCGCCGGAAGACATTCGGCAATTTCTGTTTGAGCTTGTGGACACGCCGCCGATGTACCAGACCTACATCAATGTGATGTATTCCGAATATACGGCTGCCTGGAACGTCAAAGGCAAAAGCGATGACCGCAGCAACAATATCAAGGCGAACGTCACTTACGGCACAAACCGCATCAATGCGTACAAAATTCTTGAAGATACGCTGAATTTGCGGGACGTGCGCGTATTTGACACCGTGTATGAGGATGGCGTGGAAAAGCGTGTGCTGAACAAGCAGGAAACGGCCATCGCCCAGCAAAAGCAGGAGATGATGAAAGAAGCGTTCCGTGACTGGATATGGAAAGACCCGCAGCGGCGCGAACGGCTGGCAAGGCTGTACAATGACCGGTTCAATGCCATCCGTCCCCGCGAATACGACGGAAGTCATATCCGATTCACCGGGATGAACCCGGAAATCCGGCTGCGCCAGCACCAGGTCAATGCGGTTGCCCGGGCGCTGTACGGCGGCAACTCCCTTTTCGCTCATTGTGTCGGCGCAGGAAAAACATTTGCGATGACCGCCGCAGCGATGGAGAGCAAGCATTTGGGACTGTGCAACAAGAGCATGCTGGTCGTTCCGAACCATTTGACCGAACAGTGGGCAGCGGAGTTTTTGCAGCTATATCCGTCAGCGAATATTCTGGTGGCGACCAAAAAGGACTTTGAAACGAAAAACCGCAAAACGTTTTGCGCGCGGATTGCCACCGGCGATTATGATGCGATCATCATCGGCCATTCGCAGTTTGAAAAAATACCGATTTCCATGGAACGTCAGCGGCAGCAACTTTATGAGCAAATTTCGGAAATCACAAGCGGTATCCGGGAACTCAAGGAAGCCAGAGGCGAGCGCTATGCGATCAAGCAGCTTGAAAAAACGAAAAAGACGCTGCAAACCAAGCTGGAAAAGCTGAACGACACCAGCCGGAAGGATGATGTCGTCACCTTTGAGGAACTGGGCGTAGACCGGCTATTCGTGGACGAAGCCGATTCGTACAAAAACCTGTTTCTTTATACGAAAATGCGCAATGTGGCCGGACTGTCGCAAACCGAAGCGCAAAAGTCGTCGGACATGTTTGCCAAATGCCGCTATCTGGACGAACTGACCGGAGGCCGGGGCATCATCTTTGCGACGGGTACGCCGATCTCCAACTCCATCACCGAGATGTATACGATGCAGCGCTATTTGCAATACGAGCGGCTCAAGCGGCAAGGCTTGCAGCATTTTGATGCGTGGGCGTCCACGTTCGGGGAAACCGTCACCGCCATCGAACTGGCTCCGGAAGGAACGGGCTATCGGGCGAAAACCCGGTTTGCCCGTTTTTACAATTTGCCGGAACTGATGAATATGTTCAAAGAAGTGGCCGACATCCAGACGGCGGACATGCTCCAGCTTCCCGTACCGAAAGCCCATTTCCACAATGTTGCGGTGCCGCCAAGCGACTTTCAGCGCGACATGGTCGCGGATCTTGCCCGCCGCGCCGAGCGGGTGCGGGCGAAAGAAGTGGAGCCGCATGAGGACAACATGCTGACGATCACCAATGACGGACGCAAACTGGCGCTCGATCAACGGCTGGCTAGTCCCCTGCTCCCCGACGACGAAGGCAGCAAAGTCAGCGCCTGCGCGGACAATGTCTTCCGGTATTGGGAGGAACATCAGGAGCAGCGGTTGACCCAGTTGGTGTTTTGCGATTTGTCCATTCCGAAACAGGATAGTACCTTCAATGTGTACGACGAGCTGCGGCGCAAGCTGATGGAGAAAGGTGTCCCGGCTGACGAAATCGCCTATATTCACGATGCCAATACCGAGGTCAAGAAAAAGGAGTTGTTTGCCAAAGTACGCAGCGGACAGGTTCGGATACTGCTCGGATCGACGTTCAAGATGGGCGCAGGCACGAACGTGCAAACGAAGCTGATTGCCCTTCACGACCTCGACTGCCCTTGGCGTCCGCGCGACCTGGAGCAGCGCAGCGGGCGCATTATCCGGCAAGGCAATCAGAACAGCGAAGTGCATATTTTTCGCTATGTGACGGAGAACACGTTCGACGCGTACCTTTATCAGACACTGGAGAACAAGCAGCGCTTCATTTCGCAGATCATGACCAGCAAATCACCTGTCCGTTCCGCTGAGGATATCGACGAGACAGCCCTCTCCTATGCCGAGGTCAAGGCGCTGGCGACCGGCAACCCGTACATCAAGGAGAAAATGGACCTGGACATCCAGGTATCCAAACTGAAGCTGCTCAAAGCCAACCATTTAAGCCAGCGTTACGCGCTGGAGGACCGGTTGCTCAAAATGCTGCCGCAGCAAATCAAGTCCACGGAGGAACGGATTGCCGGCTATGAACAGGACGCAGCTTTGTTTATGCGTTCCAAAGCGACTGTGCAGGAGGAATCGGAGGAATCGAAATTCCCCGGCATGGTTATCAAGGATTTTACCTATACGGAGCGGACGGCAGCGGGCGCGGCTTTGCTGGACGCTTGCAAAGGAATGACATCGCCCGATCCGCAGGAATTCGGCAGCTACCGGGGATTTTCCTTGTGGCTGTCCTTTGACAGCTTCCATAAGGAGTACAAGGTCACACTGCGCGGCGCACTGGGTCATACGGTAACACTCGGAGCGGATGCCAGCGGCAATATAAGCCGCATCAACAACGCCTTATCCGACTTGCCTGCCAAGTTGGAGCATGCCCATGAGCAGCTTGCCACCTTGCGTCTGCAAATGGAAACGGCGAAGGAACAAATCGCGGCTCCTTTCGAGAAGGAGCAGGAGTTGCAAACGAAAGCGGCGCGTCTTGCGGAATTGAATGCGCTGCTCAACATGGACAAACAGGAAAACGAAGCCGTGGACAGCGTGCCGGACGAAGAACCGGAAGCGCCGGAACGGCGGGTTGTAGGCCGTGAGCGATAACGATCTGGCACCGTCGTACCTTCTCTTGCTTCCTGTTATAGTGGAAGCAGGAAGGGGACACATATGGAATCGACGTATTTATCGCGAATGGAGGGCGTATTCGACGAGATTGAAAGCGCTAGCAGGAGATATACGTATGATTGTTCCGGCAGTAAAATCATATCCGAATTATTCCGATGATGGCGAGTTGGGGGTTGCACCATCAACCGATGACATCAACATTACTACTCTGGAGCTCCATTGGTGAGGATGCCGGATGCAACTTGGTTGAAGGAACTGTTGGAGATGGAGAGTTAAGAAGCTGGAAAGTAAAACTGTAAACATAGGATAGTTCCAATAAATTCTTGAGATACCTCTCCTTTCACAGTAACATCGGTACATTCTAGAGGAAGGGAGGGGATAAATATGCATAATATTGGTCCAGAATGGTTAAGACCAGCTTTCGATCAAAGATTTATTGAAATTGCAAAGGAAGCAGGAAGTCAAATGGAGGTTGAACAATTCCGAATTAGGCAGAACGAAATAAAAAGGCTGCTTAAGGATGAATTATCACAAATCCATTTGGACCTTCTTCTCGAGTTGGAGGACATTCTTAACCATCGGTGTACACTTGAAAAAGAGTGGATATACTTCGCAGGTCTTAGGGATGGGATGTATCTATTACGGAAACTAAATGACCTTTAAGTTGCTCATTCGGAAGTAGTAAGTAGAAAACGCATTGTCGGGGGATAGATATGTCTCCCCTCAATGCGATTTTATTTACTAATGAATACAGGAAGGGCGTAGCCAATTCATTCGTGGTTGTCCTTATTTAAACAGACTTTAATTTTGTTGATTCGATTCGTAATCATTTTCACAGTCAATTTCTACAAGTTTAATCATCTCGGAAGCTTTGATGTTCAGAGCTTTTGACAAGGCAAATAACGTGGAGATGGTCGGCTGATGAATACCTCTTTCCAGCATGGAGATGTAAGTTCGATCAAGATCACTTCTAAAGGCTAGTTCCTCTTGGCTCAACTTATTGTTAATCCTCAACGTTTTCAGAATTTTAGCAAAGGATAGTTCAATCGACATAATTACCCCCTTTAGAGCTTTATCATTAGTTAGTATGGGAGTAATATCTACGGAGTATACTCTACAAAATGGTTTAATTTAGTGAAAACTTGTAGTAATATTGAACTATACAAGTTTTACCTCGTTAATTGTCACTTTTTGATAGATGATAATGTGT
>NZ_VIDW01000029.1:0-64256 GCF_006519665.1 Paenibacillus sp. tmac-D7
TGGCGGATGGATGCTCGCGTCTGCGGGTGCGGTACGCGGACGGCGGGTGACGGGCTATCTGCCGATTCGCGACGACATGGTGAACGCCGGGGGCGAGTGGGTAGATGCTGAGGTCGTGTGCGACGGGAACGTGATTACGTCCCGAACGCCTGACGACTTGCCGGCCTTCGCCCGGGAAATCGTCGGATACCTGGATCGGGCGTCCGTGAGCAGTAGCGTCTAAGTAGGCGCGGTAGACGTCGCACGTTGCAGCAATGGACGCTGACGAGCACCGCTGACCCGTCCGAGGCTAGGCGGTGTTGCGAAAGGGGAAAACCGCCTTAACCCGTGAAATGGTTGGATTAGCAGCGAAAACCATCCATTTCCGGGGATGGTGGCACAAGTAACTCTAGAAGTTGGAGGGAGGAGTTAGCGTGTCGTCTTTGTCTTTTCCCGAGGAGGAGCTAGGAAACACAAATGTTGGAGCAACGAAAGAGGCAAGGGAAAAATTCGCCCCACTCAAGCCGAGGCTAGGCGGTTTTGCAAAGCTGATCGAGTTCACGGAGACGCAAGCGGCGGCTCTGAATGCGGCAGCCGATCGAATCATTCCTGGCGGCGAGGGATTTCCCTGGCCTAGCGAAGTCGGGATCGTGCACTTTATCGCGCACTACATCGCGCCGAGCGGCGAGGAGCCTAGATGGTTCCCCTTCGCCGGTGAGGATGACTTCAAGGCAGAATTAGATAAGCTCGGCGAGGACTTACTTCAGGCAGACGTGACCAAGCAGATCGAGATCCTCAAACGTATCGAGCGGGAGTCGCAAACCTTCTTCTCGCAACTCAGAGATCTAGTCTATTACGGGTACTACTCGCGGCCCGAGGTCACAAAGGCGATAAACGAGAATCTCGAGGCAGGTCGCGACTACCGGAGTACGCCGCAGCCTTACGGCTATCTGGACGTTATCGAACAGTGGGATGAATCGATGTTCTCGCGAGTAAAAGGTTCGTATATCCGGACAGAAGAGGTCAAGCGTGTGAACGTCCGGACCTCCGACATAGCCGGGAGTTGAGTGGAGCAGGACACTATCAAGCGAGGAGCATTCCTGTAATGCTGAAATTTGATGCTTACGTCTTCGTCCAGATAATCAAAGTAATCAAAGACGGCCGATACGCTGAACCGAACTTATTTAGAGGGAGGATCAAAAATGGCGAACTATGTGGACACGAACGTTCTAGTAATCGGCGCGGGAGCGGCCGGTGCCGCAGTCAGCAAACGGCTGAGCGACGCAGGGATCAAGGTCACGTGCCTGGAGCAGGGCGATTGGGTGCATCCGCTCGACCACCCGCATTTCCACCACGAATGGGAGATCGAGAGGAAACGAGGTTGGGACTTCGAGCCGAACAAGCGCAAGCTTCCGGAGGACTATCCGACTACGGGAAACGCAACACCGTACGTATTTAACGCTGTTGGCGGCTCGACCAGGCACTACGCGGGCGCCTGGCCACGTTTCAAACCGGTCGACTTCCGTAAGGGGACGGAGCACGGGCTGGAAGGAACGATCGACTGGCCGATCAGCTACGAGGAGCTAGAGCCGTTCTACAACATCAATGACGCGGAGGTCGGGGTGGCGCGTGTAGTCGGCGACCTGGGGAATCCCAAAAAACCGCCGGGCTATGGTCCCCCTATCCCACCGGGAAAGCTCGGCCTGAAGATGGCAAAGGCGTTCGGGAAACTCGGGTGGCACTGGTGGCCGGCAGACTACGCCATCCTGACCCGGCATAAGGACGGCCGTCTCCCCTGCAATGCGTGCGGACCCTGCTTAAGCGGGTGCCCGCGCGGTTCGATCGGCTCTGCAGATGTTACTTACTGGCCCAAGGCAATCCGAAACGGCGTCGATCTGCGCACCAACGCTCGGGTAGAGCGGATTAACGTTGGCAACGACGGGCGCGCCACTGGTGCGACTTACATCGACCGAATTACCGGCGAGCGGCACGAGGTTCGCGCAGACATCGTCGTGATGTGTGCGAACGCTATCGGTACCCCCCGCTTGCTCCTTATGTCCGCCCAGAACGGACACCCGGACGGTTTGGCGAACAGCAACGGACTTGTAGGCACGCACCTCATGTTCCACAGCTGGGCCTTCGAAGACTTCTGGTTCGATGAGCCCATAGAGGACTACAAGGGCCCCGAACCGGCGTCCCTGTACAGCCAGGAGTTCTATGACACGAATCCAGTTCATGACTTCGTCAACGGATTCTCATTGCAAGTCGGGCGGGCCAACGGTTCCGCCTACACGGCTATGGGAACGACGAGTGGTTATCTTGCGCCGTGGGGGGCGGACCACCGGAAATTCTTCAACGACCACTTCGGACGGCATGTACTCGTCTACGTGCAGGGAGAGGATCTCCCGGTAAGAACGAACAGGGTCACGCTAGACCCCAAGGTCACCGATTCAAGCGGGCTTCCCGCGCCACATTTGTACTACAAGCTGCCCGAAAACGACGCTCGACTCATCGAGTTCGGCAGGCAAAGGGCTCGAGAGGCCGCCGAGGCCGCTGGCGGCCTAATAGATTCGAGTAGTACGGGGGTTACCGGCGTTACGAAACCATCGCCAGGCTGGCACATTATGGGCACCTGCCGGATGGGAAATTCGCCGGAAGATTCGGTAACCAACAAATTCAATCAGACCTGGGACGTCCCTAACCTCTTCATCGTCGACGCCAGTTCGCTCCCGACCAGCGCCGCCGTCAATCCGACCAGTACCTTGCAGGCACTTGCCGTCCGCTGCGCCGAATACATCAAGCGGCGTCACCCCCACATCCTGTCGCAGAAGGTCACACCCAGCAATGCCGATGCACCGGGTTTTTGAGAGAGCGTGAGACAACACCGTGTTCGAAAAGGTCGAGGCCGCCGTTGCCGATGACGTTAAGTAACGCTCGAACAAGAAAGAGGAAAACCACCACAACCCGCAAAGCCGATGAGTTAGCAGCAATAACCATCCATTTCGCGAGGACGAATTCGTCTAGAAAGGGAAGATATATATGACGTATGTGAAGAAGCCCGAACCGGTCGACGTATGTATCGTGGGGGCAGGTGCAACCGGTGCCACTACCGCAAAGGTTCTGGCAGAAGCAGGTTTGAAAGTAGTGGTGTTAGAGAAAGGTCCCCGGATGAAGCCGGAGAACTTCTCAGGTGACGAACTTAAGTATGTTAACCGGAACTACCTGTGGCCGGACCCGAAGATCAACCCGAGGACCGTGCGTCCGGATGAACACGCTGAAGCGAAGCGGTTCCAGTTTTCCCCCACGCCGCAGATGGTCGGCGGAGGTACGGTGCATTGGGCCGGATGGGTCCCGCGTCCGTTGGAATGTGACTTTAAGATGCGCTCTCTGCACGGTGATATTGAGGGCGCCAGCCTTGCGGATTGGCCTATCACTTATGATGACCTCGAGCCCTACCTCACCAAGGTCGAGTGGGAGTTCGGTATCTCCGGGCTTGCTGAAGCAAACAAGTATGAACCACGGCGGAGCAAAGGATACCCAACACCGCCGTTGCCTCCTACGCAGTTTGGGAAGAAATTCTATGAGGGGAGCAATAAGCTCGGGATAAACGCATTCCCGATTCCTCAGGCCATCATCACGAAGCCCCACAAGGGGAGGACTCCATCGAACTGGACGGGATTCTGGAATCAGTACGGCGACCCGGGAACCACTCGGTCGAGCACGTTGACTACCTTTATCCCCGAAGCTCTGGCCACGGGACGGTGCGATCTGCGAACCGGGTGCTACATCCGTGAAGTCACCCTACATCAAGATGGCCGTGCCAAGGGGGTAATCTACTTCGATTCGCAGGGGCGCGAGGTCGAACAGGAGGCCAGCATCGTGGTTTTATGCCCTGGTGCCATAGAATCGACGCGGCTGCTGCTGATGTCCAAATCCAGCCAATTCCCAGACGGTTTGGCAAACAGCAGTGGACTGGTCGGGAAGAACGCGACCTTCCACGAATACGCGTTCGCGACCGGCCTCTTCGACAAGGAAGTGCACGATCCTCTCTACGGGTTTGTTGGTAACTACATCAGCGGAGGCTCGATGCAGTTCTACGAAACCGATGAGAAGCGGGGACACATCGGCGGTTGTATCCTGGCGGCGTCGCAAGTAGGACACCCCATCAACTGGGTTTTCCCGGATAGGCCGGAGTGGGGGATGGCCATGAAAGATGCGGACCGCGACTTCTACAATTACTCGATGAAGATCGGGATTATCCTTCAGGACCTGCCTCAAGAGTCCAATAGAGTGGACCTTGATCCCGAGGTTAAGGATGCTTGGGGGGTACCGGTTGCGCGGATCACGTACAAACCGCACTCGAACGATATTCGCATGGCGAAGTGGATGATCAACAAAAACGCGGAGATCCTCGAAGCGGCGGGGGCGTCGAAGACCATCAAGGTCATTCCCGAAAACTCGTTGACCGGCAACACTTGCCACCAACACGGTACCGCGCGGATGGGCAATGATCCTTCCAAGAGCGTGCTGAACAAGTGGTGTCAGGCACACGATGTCGAGAACCTCTACATCCTGGACGGGAGCAGCTTCCCAACGTCCCTGGGGGTCAACCCGACGCTCACGATGATGGCCAACGCTTGGCGTTGCTCCGAGTATATCGCGGAAGTCCATGCCAAGGGTCGCCAGAAGCAGAAAGCCGCAGGCCTATAACAAAGAGGAGGCGTGTTTCATGACAAGCAAAGCAGATTGGTCCGTCATCGGATCTCCAGTGGATCACGAGTCCGACGAGCGCTTGTTCTTCGATCAGCACGAGTGGGAGACGATCGAATCCGCGACAGCTCGGATCATACCAACAGACCATGACCCCGGCGCACGGGAGGCTGGCGTGGTCCGGTTCATCGACCGTTACCTTTCGGGCATAGACTACATCTACGCAGCTGCCGACGGGAGCGGGTTTCTAATGATGGAGGGCAAAGAGGCCGACGCCTGGCGGGAGCGCATTACCGAGATGCAGGAGAACTACCGTCAGGGGATCCGGAAGCTGGATGAACTCTCCCGTGAGCAGTTCGGTGCCGCTTTCAAGGACTTGAGCGAGGACCGACAGGATGAGATTCTGGTGGCCCTGTCAGGGAGGCCGAAGCCGCAGCCCATGACCCTGACTTCTGAGGGTGAGCACAGTACCTTTCTCCAGGGTGCGTTCGATGAGGGCATGGACTTCTTCAGTGCTTTGGTGCTCCACACCCGGCAAGGGTTCTATTGCGACCCGGTCTACGGGGGCAACAAGGATCACGTCAACTGGAAGGTCATCGGCTTTCCCGGCCCTAAAACCTTGGCCGACACCAACACCTGCAAGTACAGCGTCAAGGAATATTACGTCCAAGATTACGACTGGGCCGATCTGGTCCCTTACCTGAAGGAGAGGGAGAATTCAGCAATCGGTGTAGAAGAGAAGCAAGAGGAGTAGCCATAAAGATCGCCGTTGTAAGAGCCTTTCAGTTGGGGTGGATCTAGAGTGGACGCTCCGTAGGCATACAACGATTCGAGAGATTAGGAGCCACTCTGGAGTTGGTAGAGTGGCTTTTTCTTGATGAAGACTCCGTATCCGGGTTAAAACGCGATTGATGGGGAGGACCCCAAATTTCTCCAACACTCAGAGGGTCTTGCTCTTGGCTAACGGTAGGCGCTTGCCACCCCCCATTCCGGACTTCACCTTAGAGGTGACGCCCATGTTGGGCGTAAAACGAGAGCAACACCTGCTGAGGTGGATGCTCTCGTTCGTTTATTCGCCCTTGGAAACCAGACTTAGGAAGCGGGTGTGATGGTGATCGTTTTTTTGTTGTCGTCCCAGTGTACGTTAGCTCCGAGCGCTTCGCTGACAAACCGTAAAGGGACCATCGTGTTCCCGTTCACTATTCTGGGGGCCGCTTCCAACGTTTGATCCTGACCCTTGATTTTGGCGCTGCTGTTGTCGATTTGAAGCCAGACTGACGTCGCTCCTTTGTTGGCTGTGACTGATTGATCGCCGGCGTTCCAGAGCACTTCAGCTCCAAGCTTCTCAAAAATAGCCCGCATAGGCACCAGCGTGTTACCGTTGACGATGACCGGCGGCTGTTCGAAGATCAGATAATCCCCGTCTACGACTACCGTAATCCAGTCATCCAGGATTAAAGGTTTAAAATCGATGCCTGTTCCGGTCAGCCTCTCCCGTGCTGCGGAAACTTCGGCAATGGTTCTCTCGCGTTGCTGCAGAATCGCATGCTTGACGTTTAACCAGGCGTCACGTATGTCTCGCAGTGACTCGTTCTTTCGGTTTTGGACACTTCGCTGGGTGTCGCTGATCCGCTTGTTCATATCCGCTTCCGCTTGGACAAGAGCCTCCGCCATCAGCTTTTCCGCCTCGGCCTTTGGCAGGTCGCCGTCGTCATAGCGGTCCATAATGCTGCCTGCGCTGTGAATAGACGATTCATCGTCAAACCGGTCCATTACGCTACCCGCCGAGTCGGGGTTCACCTCATCGTCATACAAATCCATGGCGCTGCCTGCCGAATCGGGGTTGAGTGTGTCATCATAAAGATCCGCAGCATCGCCTGCCGAATCAGGATTTAAGCTGTCCTCGAAAAGATCCATTGGGCTGCCTGCGTCGTTCGGATCCATCGTGTCCTCATAGAGATCCATCGGACCCCCTGCCCGGTTCTTGTCAGTCGTCCTCACATAGTCTCTAAATGCATTGCTTTCCTTGTAGCTTTTTTTCAACTGCTGAATATCGTTCTCCAGTATGCTTGTCATCCCATCGAGGTCTGCGTGCGCGACCCGCATCAGCTCGTTATAAACCGACGTCATTTGACCGTGATACGTGTCATACAAATGTCTTTCATTCTGGAGATAAGCCTTGTATATATCCCGATGTTTTTTCTCAAAGGCATGGTATTGATCGCTCATCTGGTTAATGAACGCCGTATCCGCCGCCGAGGCATGGCGGGGAACCGCGCCAAAGCTTAATGTAATAGCAAGTGAGCCGAGCAGGAGCTTAAAGGTTGTACTAGTTCTTTTCATCCTAACCCTCCAAAATAATGTTGATAAAATCCAGAACCATTTGTACTTATGTAAAATCCAACCAATAATGAATTATCATACTATAAATTCTGGAAATAAAAATGGGTATCCAGGGGGATCAAATCTAGTCAATTTTTCATGGTTTGACGATCACCTGAGGAGGTTATCCCGGGTGGCGTGCCTTTATTCCCATCCAGTGCTCGAATGCGATGTCGAATGGCGGCAATTTTCATTCACATAATTCCAAGTGCTTAAGTGTGATTTATCATGGCAGACGAAATCCCGGAGCCGCAGATGGGCCGGCAGGATCGTCAGTATGACCGGACGGCAGCAAATGGGATGAAATAGCTTAAAAAATTGCTGGAAATTGCAAATACTTTAGGAGTGCTTCTTGTTATGCTTAAGCTAGTTCCTAAATCTGGAGAGGTAGAAGGTGAGATGATGAATCGTACTTTGTCGTGAAGACATCGTAGCTTGCAGACCGCAAAATCATCAAGGAGTCCCGAAAGGAGGTAGTCGATTGAGAAAAAAAGGTTCGGTTACATATTCGCACATTCGAAAGGCGCTGGCTTACGTCCTCATTAGTAGTATGATGCTGGCCCTAATGCCGCCGATTCCGCTGGCCGCAGCTGTCGGGGAGCCGCTAGCCGTGTTCCGGGAAGATTTCAACGACGGGAATGCCGACGGCTGGAAGGCTTACGGATCGGCAGATGCCGCAAACCGGGGAAGATGGCAAGTGAATGAAGCCAGGCAATACACGGTAAACGGTTCACCCGGAGCCAAGGTCATTGCCGAACATACAAGCTTCGCCGACTTGATCTATGAAGCTGATTTTCAAGTTGGCGGCATTCATTCGGATCAGAGCGGGCTTATATTCCGGGTCACAAATGTAAGCGATAACGTTGCGGATGGCTACAACGGTTATTTCGCCGCCTTGCGCGTGGACAAGAAAGTCATGCTGGGCCGTGTGACGGGCAACAATGAGTGGAGGGAGCTCACGACAGCACCGATTGACTCCGCCAACGCGCATCTGAAGGTGATCGCGGTGGGCAACCGGATTCAAGTCTTTGTGAATGACATGAACACGCCTAAGATCGACTTCACGGACAATGACGGCAAGCAAATAACGTCTGCAGGCGCCGTGGGCTTAAGAACCTGGTGGGGAACCTCGGTGATTGACAACATTCAAGCGAAGGCCTATGCGGCGCAAACGACGGCGGAGCCCGAGTTTCTTACTACCGGCGGGACTTACGCCTCCGAGCAGCTCGTGGCGTTAACCGCAGGCACATCGGAAGCCACGATCCGCTATACGGTCGACGGAAGCGCGCCGAATCCGACATCCCCCGTCTATTCATCCCCGATTTCCATCGCAACGACGACCCTTATCCAAGCTTATGCGGAGAAGGCGGGGGAGACGGTTTCTGATGTCGTTAGCGCGCATTACGTCATAGCCGGTCAGGAGCCGGTGTTTACCGAAAACTTCGACGACGGAAATTCGTCGGGCTGGACGACGTATGCCGGTCAACAAACCGGAAGCTGGACGGTTTCGCAGGATGTTTACGCGTATCAGGTCACGAATCCGCGCGGTGACAAGGCCGTGGTGGATGCGGTGTACGGCGACTTCCAGCTGGAGGTTGATCTGAATCCGCAAGGGACGCTTCAGGACAGCGGGGTCATCTTCCGCGTAAGCGATCCGGGCCATGGCGCGGATAAGATGAACGGCTATTATGCAGGTCTGAATACGTCGGGGTTCCTGATTGTCGGCAAAATGAACTCGGCCGGCAATGGCGGTCAGGGAAGCTGGACCGGTATATCCAAGACAGTGGCGGATGTAAAGCCAAATGAATTTAACCGGCTCAAGGTCGTGGCGCTCGGCACCCGCTACTACATTTATTTGAACGGCAAGCTCGTCACCGCCTTCACGGACGAAACCTATCCGTCCGGAACGATCGGACTGCGCACATGGAACGACAACAAGTCGGCCGTGTACGATAATGTATCGCTCTTGAGCCTGACGAAGGTGACGTCCCAAGCGAAAGCGCCGGTCTTTATCCCCGGCGGGGGGACATTCAAGGGCTCGCAAACGGTTATGATCCTAAGCCCTACACCCGGGGCCACCATCCATTATACGACAGACGGGAGCATGCCTAATACGAGCTCGCCTGTTTACGGCTCGCCGTTGACTGTCACACAAACGACCGTGCTGAGAGCCTACGCGGTGAAAGAAGGAATGCTCGATTCGTCGACGCAAACGTCTGTGTTTACGAAGGAAGAACACAGCTTTACGGAAGACTTTAATGACAAGCAAGCGGACGGCTGGACGACCTACGGCGGCGTATGGAATGCAGCCGACGGCGCTTACCGCGTGAACAAAGGCGCCGGCTTCAAGTCGGTCGCGGAAGGCACTGACTTTGCCGATTTCACCTATGAAGCCGACATTACGCTCCAAGACGGCGTCAACAACGATAACGCCGGGCTTATTTTCCGCGTAAGCGATCCGAGTAACGGAGCCGACAGCATGAAAGGCTATTATGCCGGCCTTGGGGTGAACGGCCGCGTCCAGCTGGGTCGTTTAAGCAACAACTGGACGGAGCTCGCATCGATTATGTACCCGGTGCAGCCAAATAAAACGTACCGCTTGAAAGTGACGGCTTTAGGCAGCCAAATCGATATTTATGTCGACGGCGAGCATATCGTCAGCGCAGTTGACAGCGCTTACACTACAGGGGCCATCGGCGTGCGGTCGCACTGGGTGAACGCAGGCTACGATAACATCCGCGTACAAGACGCAGGCGCAGTCGTGCAGCCGACCTATGATTGGTCGTGGGTGAAGGGCGCGGTATTCGTACCGACCCATGCGGTCAACCAGCTGCAGCAGTGGGATGCGTACAATCATGAGGTAAACGACCGGGAGCTTTCGTATGCTCATACGTACGGGATTAATTTCGTACGGGTATTTTTGCACAACCTGCTGTGGAAGAACGACAGTGCAAAGCTGCTCGCCAATCTGGAGGATTTTCTGCAGCTGGCCGATAAGTACGGCATCAAGGTGGAGATCGTGTTCTTCGACGACTGCTGGGACGATCATCCGGTGCCGGGACCGCAGCTGCCGCCAAGGTACGGCGCTCATAACAGCCGCTGGGTAGAGGCCCCGGGGGATGACATCAAAGCGAACTACGCCGCGAATAAGGATGATTTGAAAAGCTATGTGCAGGGCATTGTCAATGCGCATAAGAACGATCCGCGAATCGCCTTCTGGAACATCTATAACGAGCCGAGCAACGGCGAAAGCGGACTGATGGACCAAATTACGAAGCAAATCATGAACGATTCGCGGATTTGGATCAAGGAAACCGGCTCCAGCCTGCCGGTATCGTCGACGGGGGCCCAATTCTCGGGCGGCCCAACATCGGATTTTATCACATGGCATCCGTATGAATCCGATTACCCGACGCCGTTTGGCGTAAGCAAACAAATTTTGGCCGATGAAACGATGAACCGGCTGACGCAATCGGTACCCGGCGTCGTGCGGCATTATGGGGACCAAGGCATCGGGTTCGTCATGTGGGAATTCGGCATCGGCCGGGATAACACCCGCTTCCCATGGGGATCGGATGTGACTCCGCTGACTTCAGAGCCGGAGGTTCCGTTCCACGGCATCGTTTACCCTGACGGGCATCCGTGGGATGTCAACGACATCAAGGCGCTCACCGGACCGGCCTTCGACACGCTGCCCGTGTTTCAGGTGAAGTACTTTAAAGACGCGAGCTTCACAACCTTGGCTAAATCTTCGATCACGCCACGTGTTGACTTCGATCTTGGCGACGAGAAAGGAACCGGCTCGCCCGATCCGACGGCGGGCATCGGCGAGGACCAATTTTCGATCCGTTGGGTCGGCTCCATCAAGCCGGTTCAATCGGGCGTGCATACGGTCTATGTCGACAGCGATCATCTGGCAGGGGTGTGGATCGGCGATACGAAGGTCGTCGACAAGACGAGCGGCGGCAGGGAGGAAGTCAGCGGCGACATCGCGCTGAACGCCGGACAAACGTACACGGTCCGCATCGAGTATGCGCACGCGGCGGGAGACGCCAGTATGCATGTGCGATGGTCCGGACCAGGCTTGGCGAAGCAGGTCATGCGGCCGGTTTATACGGGCAAAAGCGTTCAGTCGGTCATGCTGGATACGCCTTCCTTCAGCCTGAAAGCGGGCGAAACGAAAAAATTGAACGCAGTGGTGGAACCGATCGACGCCTCCAACCAGCAGTTGCTTTGGAGCTCCAGCAATACCGGGGCAGCCGCTGTCGACAGCACCGGACTCGTCCGGGGTGTGAACAAGGGCACAGCTACAATAACCGTAACCGCGGCAGACGGGGGAGCGACGGCGACCTCCGAAGTAACGGTTAGCGCCGGAACGACTTTCGTGAACCCGATCGTACCGGTTTCCGGCGGTGCGGGCGCCGCTGACCCGAGCATCGTATTCAAGGACGGCTTCTACTATTACGTGAAGTCCGACAGTGATTCGTCCCTTCAGGTCGCCAAGGCAAGGCGGCTTCAGGATATCGGCACTGCGCCGCGTGTAACGGTATACACGCCTCCGGCCGGGGAGCCGTATTCGAAGGAGCTATGGGCGCCGGAACTGCAGTATGTCAAGGGCAAATGGTACATATACTTTGCGGCGGACGACGGCAACAACGCCAATCACCGCATGTATGTACTTGAGGGCAATTCACAGGATCCGCAAGGCACGTATACGTTGAAGGGTAAAATCGCCGACGCCTCGGATAAATGGGCGATCGACGGGACCGTACTCGAGAAGGACGACGGTTCCATGTATTTTGTCTGGTCCGGATGGGAAGGCGATGTCAATGAGAAGCAGAACATTTACATCGCGCCGATGAGCGATCCGTGGACCATCAGCGGTCCGAGGGTACAGCTGTCCACCCCGGATCAGCCTTGGGAACGCATAGGTACGCCTTATATTAATGAAGGGCCGGAAATTTTGAAGAAAGACGGCAAGCTGTTTATCGTCTACTCGGCCAGCGGCAGCTGGACGGACGAATACAAGCTGGGTCTGCTGACAAATTCGGACGGCGATGTATTGAATCCGGCATCCTGGACGAAGTCCGGTCCTGTGTTCAGTCAAGCGCCGGGCGCTTTCGGACCCGGTCACAATACCTTCACGACGTCCCCGGACGGAACAGAAGATTGGATCGTCTACCATGCCGACCTGAGGTCGGGCGGAAGCTGGGGCAATCGCAGCGTGCGAGCCCAGAAGTTTACATGGAATGCGGACGGTACGCCGAACTTCGGAACTCCGGCTGCCTACGGTTCGCCGGTGGAGCAGCCATCCGGTACACCGGAGGTGGAGCGCTACCACTACGAAGCGGAGTACGGCGAGCTGCTGGGAACGGCTGAAATCCGCAACAGCGTTGACGCTTCGGGAGGCAAAGTTGTCGGTCGCTTGGACAACGCGGGCACCGACGGCGTAATCTTTCATGTGAATGTGGAGCGGGCAGGCACGTACTCCCTGATCGTGATGGCAGCCAATGGCACCGCAGGCGGAGCTGCGGCGCAGCACGACGTATCGGTTAACGGTGCGGCTTCTCAAGTCATCAGCTACCGCAATTACGGCTGGGAGCGCTATAACCCGACGTCGATCGATATCAGCCTGAATGCGGGCGCGAACACGATCAAACTTACCAAAAGAAACCATTTCGCGGAGCTTGACAGCATCATTCTGGAGGCGCTGGAAAGCAGCGGTTCGGCTGTTCCGGTAGAGAGCGTTATGCTCGATAAGACGGCTTTAACGCTGGCTCAAGGGGAAACCGCTGCTATCGTGGCCGCAGTTAGACCGCTTGCCGGCACGATGAAGCAGTTGACCCTGACATCGTCGAATCCGGAGGTGGCGTTAGTCACGGAATCCGTAGTCGATTCGGCTACCGGCAGCACGACCTTGTTCATTAAAGGTCTGAAGCCGGGAACGGCTGCCGTGAAGGTGGCAAGCGCCGGAAATCCGGCTCTGTTCACGGAGGCCGTAGTTACCGTACGGGGCTTGCCGAGCGAGCCTGATCTGACCGGCTTTCAGGTGGACTCGTTTGACAACGCCGCGCTGAGCGGTGAATGGTCGATTTTCCAAGAAAGCCCGGGCGACTGGAGCTTGACGCAAAATCCGGGAGCGCTGACCATTCATACGACGCCGACCGATGTATATCAGGACAATAACAGTCAAAACAACGTGTTCCTGCGCAATCCGGGAAGCGGCGATTTCGAAATCGTAACGAAGGTCACGGCGCCGATCGCCAAAAATCATCAGCAGGGCGGACTGTTTATCTGGCAGGATGCCGATCATTTCGTGAAGCTGGCCCATGTCTGGGTGAACGGAGCAACCATCGAAACGGCCTATGAGATCGGACGCAGCTACAAGAAGCCGGGCAATCCCGCTGCACATCCCGGCGGCGACACGATTACCCTGAAAATCAGAAAGCTGGGCAATGTGTATACGACGTATTATTGGAACGGGTATGAATGGCTTCAAGCCGCCGATCCGGTAACCGCAACTCTGACCGATATTAAGGTTGGTTTGTTCGCCAACAATATTGTCGCGACAAATGATCGCATCGATGCCAAATTCGATTATTTCGCGATCCGGGCCATTCAAGGCGGGGTGAAGCTCGATCCGAAAATGGTAACGCTGCGGCCGGGCGGGAACGTGCAGCTGACGAATCTCGGCGCCAGCGGGAAGGAGCTTCACTGGAGCTCGTCGAATCCGTCGATCGCGGCCGTTACGAGCAGCGGTTTGGTTGAAGCGAAGGCACCGGGCCGTACGGTAATCAAGGCGGCATCGGTGAATGGAGACTTCTGGGATCAAGCGGTGGTGACCGTTGAAGATACCGCTCTGCCATCGGGCGTGCTGTTTACGGATGATTTCACTGACAATGCCGCTGACGGCTGGTCGACTTACGGCGGGGTATGGACGGCGGCCGAAGGGCGGCTTTCCGTGAAGGCCGGAGCCGGTCATAAGGCGCTGTTTGACGGACAGAGCTTTACGGACTTCATGCTGGAGGCGGATGTGCATATCGCCGGCGGGAATGAAGCAGGGCTTCTTTTCCGGGCAACTAGTGCAGAGATTGGAGCGGATGCGTACGAGGGCTACTACCTTGGGATCAGCGCAGCCAATCAATCTGTGGTCCTGGGCTCGAACTCGGGAGGAACATGGACGGAGCTTGCGTCCAGGAAGCTTCCGGTCGCAGCCGATGAATGGGTGCATCTGAAGGTGATCGCACGGGAGGATCATCTCCAGATTTATGTCAATGACAATCCGCTGAACGTAAACGGGTATCCGAAGTTCGATCTGTTGGAAGCTTCCCATTTGGCCACAGGCCGGATCGGCTTCCGCACCTGGAATGCGGATGCGGACTTTGACAATGTAAGGGTAACCTCGATCGACGAAAGCGGGCTTCCGGCAGGTCCGACCTACACGAATGCCGTGCTTCCGGGCGTCGCCGATCCGTTTATCCTGAAGCATGATGGCATGTACTATTTGTACGGAACGAATACGGCCGATTGGCCGAACATGCCTAACGGAATCAAGGTGTATTCTTCCCCGGATCTCGTGAATTGGACGGCGCATGACGGCTGGGCGCTGCATAAGGACCATTCATGGGGCGATAAACAATTCTGGGCGCCGGAGGTCGTCGAGAAGGACGGCATCTTCTATATGTACTATGCGGTTCAGGAACGGCTTGCGGTCGCCACCAGCACTTCGCCGCTCGGGCCGTTCGTGCAGGAGGTCCAGCAGCCGCTGCATCTGAATACGCCGGAAATCGACGCGCACATCTTCACCGACGATGACGGCAAACGTTATATGTACTTTGTCCGCTTCAATAACGGCAACGAGATCTGGGTTGCCGAGCTGAATGACGATATGAAGAGCATCAAGGAAGATACGTTGAGGTTCGTATTCCGCGCTACACAGACGTGGGAGTTGAGCCAGAAGGCACCGGTGGCGAACATCAACGAAGGACCTTTTGTCCTGAAGCATAACGGGCTGTACTACTTGACCTATTCCGGCAACCATTTCGAGAGTCCGGATTATGGGGTAGGCTATGCGACAGCGCCGACGCCTACAGGCCCTTGGACCAAGTACGCGTACAATCCCATCATGAAATCGAACGCAATCATGCCGGGAGCGGGACATCATTCATTCATCGGCTCTCCGGACGGCTCGGAGCTGTTCATGGTGTACCACACGCACTACAAGGCCGGTACGACCGAGCCGAGAAAGCTGGCGATCGACCGTGTGCATTTTGTGCCGCAGCCGGGAGGAATTGACGCTTTGGAGGTCTGGGGACCGACAATTACACCGCAGCCGGTGCCTTCCCATGCCAAAGCACAGTCCGTGTTGGCAGGCGCAGCGTCTACGGCAGGGGGCATGGCCTTCGACCTGACCTTCGGTCTAAGCGCGGTGACGACGGTTGACTTCGAGCATATCAATGCGCTTGATGTGACCGTAAGCTTCGATCCGAGCCAGGTTGAGCTTAAGGATGCCGCAGCTTTGCGTGAAGGCATAGCGATCGTAGAGAAGAGGCTGCTTGCACCGGGCAAGGTCCGCATCTTGGCGGCGGCGCTCGGCGCCGGACTCCCGGCGAACGGCGACTGGCTCAAACTGACGTTCCAGGCGCTGCCTGTCGCGGAAGCGGTGCAGACCGTCGTTTCGGTAAGCGGCATTGCCATTGCGAATGAAGCAGGCGCCGAGCTGATGGCGAAGGGCGCCTCGCACAGTCTGCAAATTACGGCGAAGGCGGCAAGCAAGGAAGCGCTGGTTCAGGCGATCGCAACCGCACAAGCGAAGCATGACGGCGCATGGGAAGACAATCGCCATGGCGCTTATGTACCGGGCTCCAAGGCGACGCTCCAGGCTGCCATCGACCATGCGGCTGCAACGGCGGTGAACGCGGAAGCTACGCCGCAGCAGATAACCGAGGCGCTGCGGACCGTATCGGAGGCGCTGGCCGCTTTCGAGTCGAAGAGAATCGATGCCAATCTGAACGGCTCAGGCGGGATTACCGTCGGAGATCTGGCTTTAACGGCGGCGTCCTACGGCAAGCAATCCGGTCAGCCCGGATGGGATGAGCAAGCGATGAAAGCGGATGTGAACTACAGCGGCAAGGTGGACATTGAGGATCTGGTGATTGTAGCCAGAGCTATGCTGGATTAGGAATGAAGCGAAGAGACGCCCGGCGGCTGCACCTGCGGGGCGTTTCTTCGCAAATGGCAGAAGCCTCGGAAGGAGTGACGACCGGTTATGAAACGAATAGGGCTGCCGATTCTGCTGGTGCTGGCGCTGTTGATCACCGGCTTCACCTTGGTGCAGAACCTTAAACTGACGGAGCCGACTGGCTTCGATCCCGCCCGCAAGATCGATGCCAAAGCGATGGAGCAAATCTTGATGACGGCTGAGGCGCCGAAGACGGCTTTACAGCGTAGGCATTCCGGCGTCCAAGCGCCTTCTTTTACATTGAAGACGTTGGAGGGCGAAACGGTAACGATCGGCGGATCTAGGAACCGGCCGGTGCTGATCCATTTTTGGGCCAGCTGGTGCGAGGCGTGCGCGGTGGAGGCTCCCACGTTGAAGCGGCTGCATGAGCAGTACAAGGATCATGTGGACTTTTACGGAATCAACGTCTCGACGGAAGAAAAGAACCCCGAGCGCATCTCGGCATTCATGCGGATGAACGGCTTAGCCTATCCGACGCTGATGGACGAGAATAAGCGTGCGGCTTATTTATACGAGCTTCATGCACTGCCGACGACATTTCTGATCGATAAAGACGGTTATATCGCCGATACGTTCCATATGGCCGATCCGATAGAGTTCGAGCAGAAGCTGGAGCGCTTGTCGAGCGAATAATGGGGAGGAATGAGGACACATGAGGTTTCAGGCAAGAATCGCGGCGCTTCTGATCCTAACACTGTATGTCAGCCTGCTTCTGCCGGCGGTTCATCTCGAAGCGGCTGCGAAAGCGCCCGGCTTTATAGAGGATCATTTTGATCAAAGCTACATCAATGACAATTGGGAGATCATCGAGGGTTCGTGGGCCATCTCATCCGGTAAGCTGACCGTGCCTGCAGGCCGGGGCTACAAGGCTTTGGCCAAGAGCGCGGAGCTGCAGGATTTCACGGTCGAAACGGAGATCAGCCTTGCCAATCGTAACGGGGACGCCGGCCTTTTGTTTCGGGTCGCCGACGCCTCTTCAGGAGCCGACAATGTGAAGGGCTATTATGCGGGAATCAGCGCCGGCGGCACGGGCAGCGTGTTTCTCGGCCGGATGAATAACAACTGGACGGAGTTAAAGCGCTCTTCCATCACGGTGAACCCGAACGTAACCTATCGTTTTAAAGTGACGGCTGCAGGCCCGCTCATTCGCTTTTATGTGAATGACGCCCTTGTGCTGGAGCATACCGATAACAGCTACGCATCGGGGAAAATCGGCGTCCGGATCTATCAATCCGAGGCGATTTACGACAATCTGAGGATCAAGCAACAAGACGAAAGCTTGGCGTTCGAGGATACGTTCGAGGATCCTCCGTCAGTCTCCGGGCTTGAGAAATGGAAGGTGATCGACGGCGTTTGGGGCCTGCAAGCGGGAGGCGTTACTGTGCAAGCCGGAGGCGCTGGTGCGAAGCTGCTGGCCAAGGACGCGGACTTCGGCGACGCCACCGTGGAAACGGAGCTGAAGCTTGCTGCTGCGGATGCGAATGCCGGCCTGCTCTTCCGCGTGGCCGGTGCCGGGCCCGGATCCTCTAACGTTCACGGCTATTATGCCGGATTAAGCGCCGACGGAAATGTGACGCTGGAGCGAATGAACGGCGACCGTACGGTGCTGCAAACGGTGAAGGCGCTGGAACAGGTCGATCCGAACCGGTTGTATCAGCTGAAGGTTGCGACGTACGGTGATCAGATCCAGGTGTATGTAGAGGATATGCACAAGCCCTTGATTACGGTGACGGATGACAGCCCGCAGCGTTTAAAGTCCGGCGGAATCGGCTACCGCGTCGAGCGTGGACAGCCGGTGTTCGATCATTTCATCGCCAGCGAATACGCCGTTCCGGTTGAAGCGTTCAAGGAGCCGGTAGCCAATAAAGCGCCGCTCGTACAAACGCCCTTCGTTTCGCTGCCGCTCGGCTCCGTGAAGGCCGAAGGCTGGCTGCTGAAGCAGCTTGAGCTGATGAAGGACGGAGCTACCGGCTACGCGGAGGATTTGTATGCGGAGCTCGGCAGCAACTCCGAATGGCTGGGAGGCACGGCGCCCGATACGAACTGGGAGCGGCCCGTGTATTATGTGAAGGGCCTGGTAGCGCTCGCTTATACGTTAAACGATCCCGGGCTGATCGCCAAATCGCAAAAATGGGTCAACTGGATGCTGCAGAGCCAGCGAGCGGACGGTAATTTCGGACCGAAGAGCGACAATGACTGGTGGCCGCGGATGGTTGCTATCTATGTGCTGAAGGACTATTACGAAGCGACCGGCGATGCGCGGGTGACCGATTTTCTCACCAAGTATTTTCACTATCAGCTCGCGAATCTGGATCAGCGGCCGCTGTTCGATTGGGGGAAAATACGCAATGGCGACAACATGAACGTGGTGCTCTGGCTTTACAACCGGACGGGGGATGCGTCATTGCTGCAGCTGGCGGAGAAGCTGAACGCGCAAGGGTTCGATGTGACGGATCTGTTGACGAACAACAAATTTTTGGAACCGGCCCGGACGAACCCGGACAATTTCTATACGCAGCATACCGTAAACGTGAATCAATCGATCAAAACGCCGGCGATTTACTACCAGCTTTCGAAAAACGATTCGGATAAGAACGCCTATGATGCCGGCGTCGCAAATCTGAATCGCTCGCACAATCAAATCACCGGGATCAACGCAGGCACCGAGATGCTCTCGGGTCTGGCATCGACGCAGGGCGTCGAGCTCTGCGCGATCGTGGAGCGCATTCACAGCGATGCGGTGACGGCGATGATCACGGGCGAAGCGTCCGTAGGAGACGCACTTGAAAAGCTGACCTTCAACTCACTTCCCGGCGCGATGAGCAAGGACATCAAGACACATCAATATTACTCGCTTCCGAATCAGATTCAGAGCCGGAATACGGACCACGGCTTTAAGCAGAATTACGACAATGGCACCGTGCAGTCGCCGTTTTCCGGCTTTCCGTGCTGCCGCTTCAATTTACATATGGGCTGGCCTTATTTTGTCAAAGATATGTGGGCGGCAACGAGTGACGGGGGACTTGGCGTGATTGCATACGGTCCGAGCCGGGTATCGGCGAAAATCAAAGGAGCGGATGTGACGATTCGGGAGGCCACGAATTATCCGTTCGAGGACCAGCTTCGGTTTACCGTGGAGCAGGCTTCGGCCAGTGTAGCCTTTCCGCTCAAGCTGCGCATACCGGCCTGGACGGACGGGGCGGCAGTCAAGGTGAACGGGGAACCGCAGCCGGCGGTTACATCCGGCGGCTACTATACGATTGAACGGACGTGGAGCCAGGGCGATACGGTGGAGCTGACGCTGCCGATGAAGCTTCGGATGTCCACGTGGGTGAATAATTCGGTCGGCATCGAACGCGGGCCGCTCGTCTATTCGTTGAAAATCGACGAGAAGTGGACCGAGCAATCGAATCCGGCGCCTCAGGTGACGGAGCCCGGCTTTAAGCAGTACAACATCACGGCAGACAATCCGTGGAATTACGGACTGCTGATCGATCGGGCTCATCCGGAGGCATCGATTCAGGTCGTCACCTCGGAGATGCCGGACAATCCGTTCGAGCAGGCGAAGACGCCCGTGAAGCTGGTTGCCAAAGGCAAGCTGATCCCGACCTGGGGCAAGGCCCCGAACGGCGTGTCGGCGGCAGAGCCGCCGGTAGGGCCGGTTTATTCCGCGGAGCCCACGGTCAACCTGACGCTCGTTCCGTTCGGATCGGAAAATCTGCGCGTGACTTACTTCCCGGAGGTGACCGGGGACGAGAACGTCTCGCCGGCCAAATACGAGGCGGAGCAAGCACAGATCCACAATGCCAAGGTGAATACGAACAACAGTTACGCATCCGCCTCGAGCTATGTCGGCCATATCGATTTTCCCGACAGCTATGTCAATTTCAATGAGGTTGTCGCACCGAAGAGCGGTGTATACAGGCTGTATGTGTGGTATGCGCAGAATACAGGGAATTATCGTCCCGCAACGGCCCGCATCATCGTGAATGACGGGCAGGAGCAACACGTGGATTTGGCGGGGACGATCGGCTGGGGCCGGTTTATGGCGACCAGCGTTCAGGTCGAGCTTCAGGAAGGGATCAACAGCATCAAATTTATGCGGGGAACGGCTGCGGACGCAGGCTTTTACGAGCTGGATTACATCGCTCTTGCTTCAAGGGCTGCTGTCGGCACGGACGTTGACAGAACGGCTCTTCAGCAGGCGGCGGCCGACGCACAGACCAGGCACGATGCAGCGGCAGAGGATAACCGGCACGGGTATTACATCGCCGGTGCGAAGGCGGCTCTCCAAAGCTCCATCGAGCAGGCCCGTCTGGTAGCGGCCGATGCGGAGGCAACCGGGGAGCAGGTGAAGAACGCTTACGAAGCCTTGACGGAGGCCGTACAGCGCTTCGAGGCCAAGCGGATCAATGCCAACCTGAACGGCTCAGCCGGAGTTACCATAGGCGACCTGGCGATGGCGGCCCGTTCATACGGGAAGCAATCGAAAGAGGCGGACTGGGATGCGAATGCGGCTAAGGCCGACGTCAACCAAGACGGCAAGGTGGACATGGAAGACCTTGCGATTGTGGCAAGATCGATTTAAGACGAGAAGAAAGGGTGAAGCAGTTCATGAGTATGCGTCGAAAGTGGGCAGCGGTAACGACCGCTCTTAGTCTATACGCAGCCGTTTGGATCACGCCGGGAGGAGCGGCGGCGGGCAGCCCGGCCTATGAATTGACGGCTTCGCGCACAAGCCTGAACATCGGTCAGGAGCTCCGCGTTACGATAACGGGGGAACAGCTGGTCGATTTGTACGGTTATGATTTGGAGCTGCATTTCGATACGAGCCGGCTTGAATATATCGGGATGTCCACAGGAATAACCGGAGGGTTCAGCATTACGCCGGATCCGAACGTCAGTCCGCCAAGGCTGATCGATGAGAAGCTCGCCCAAGGCGATATTTTGTTCGGCTTTACCAAAACCGGAGACGCTTCAGGACAAAGCGGGCAGGCCACGCTCGGCACGGTCATCTTTAAGGCGAAATCAGCGGGACAGGCGACGGTGACGCTGGGGCGCGTAAAGGTGATACCGGCCGATTCCAAGGCGCCGGCAGTCACCGCGTCGCCTGAACTTGAGGTACGCGCTTCGGTTTCGGGCAGCGGTGAAACCGACGGCGACCCAACGGGGGGAGGCGATACCGGCGGCGGCAGCAGCGGAGGCAATGCCGGACAACAGCCGAATGCCGCCGCGCTAACGGAGGTGGAGGTCAAGGACGGCAAAGCGTCCGTAAGGCTGCCGGAGAGCGCATCGACGGCTATCGTTCCTTTTGACAAGGTATCCGGACATGAGTTGGAGGTTCAAGCGGGACACCTTGCTATGAAGGTGAAGCCGGAGCTGCTGGCTGCCTTGGCTGCCCGAGCGAACGATTTGAAGGGGGCGACCGTGGAGGTGAAGATGGTTCCGGTAACGGGGCTGGCGGCTCCTGCACCGACTGCGGGAGCCGGAGCCAAGATCAAGATAGCCGGCGTGGTGTATGACCTGCAGGTCACGCTGCGCTCGGCAGACGGTCAGGCGTTTGACGCAGGAATCGTCTCAGGCGGCATTCAGCTCACGTTCACTTACGACGCGTCGACGGTGGACGAATCGCTTCTCGGCGTGTACTATTTCAACGAAGCGACGAAGGCATGGGCGTATGTAGGCGGCACTCTTGAACCCGCTTCCGGACAAATGACGGTAACGCTGGAGCATTTAAGCCGCTATGCGCTGCTGGAACTCGACAAGACCTATGCGGACGTACCCGCTGAGCATTGGGCCTACCGCACCTTGAAGGTGCTGTCTGCCCGGCATGTAGTGAACGGCGTAACGGAAACCGAGTTCCAGCCGAACGGCAAGACGACCCGGGCGGAGTTTGCCGCCATGCTTGTCCGCAGTCTGGAACTGGCGCCAAGCGCTGCGCCGTCGCCTTTCACGGATATCGCGGCAAGCGCTTGGTACGCAAGCGACGTGACGGCCGCCTATCAGGCGGGCATCGTGCAGGGCGTCTCCTTGAACGAATTTGCGCCGGATGCCCCGATGACCCGGGAGCAGATGGCAGCCTTGCTGGTTAGAGCGTATAAGCAGAACGGCGGTCAGGCGACAGGGGCCGGCGGCGGCGGGCTTCTGGCGTTTACGGACGGTTCGGAGGTATCGCGCTGGGCTCAGGCGGAGGTGAGCGAGGCGATTGCGCTTGGTCTGATGAAGGGCAAGGGGGCGATGCAGTTCGATCCTGGAGCAGATGCCGTACGTGCGGAGACGGCGCAGGCCATCCTGAATTTGCTGAAGAAGTAACTGTGCCCTGAAAGAGAAGGAAAGATCCCCGATTGCTTGGAGCGGTTGGGGATCGTTTCTATACAGATCATAAAATTACAAAAAAAGAACAGGATATTGTAAATACTTTGTCCGGCCCGTTTTCTACAATAAGAGGGGGCAGCATTCAATTCAGAAAGAAGGGAGGCTTTACGTTTCGTAAGCGCCATCAAAAAGTCTTGACCATTTCTATGAATCGGAGGTCGTTCACAATCATGAAGTGGAAAAAAACGCTGCGTGTAGGTTTCATTGCCGTCTGGGTGCTCGTGTTTGTTTTGACCAGTTTGCGGGTGCCCGGCCGGGCGCTAGCCGCCGAGAGCGTGACTGCACCCGAGGAAACGCACGGTCTGAAAGCCGAATATTACCTGAATTCCGGAGCCCCTAACTTTACGTTCGGCGAGCTGAAATCAACGATCATCGACCCGAACATCGACTTCGGCAGCCTTGAGGGGGTGTTCAGTGCGCTAACGGGTCGAAACGATCGCGTCAGTGTCCGATGGACCGGCTTTATACAGCCGGAAACGACAGAGAACTATACCTTTTCGATCATCGGGGATAACGGCTTCCGGTTGTGGATTGACAACAAGCTGGTGATCGATCACTGGGTCGACGATTGGGATAAGGAGCAAACCGGCGCTCCCCTAGCGCTAACCGCCGGGCAGAAGCATGAATTCAAGCTCGAATACTTCGAGAATAACGGCGGCTCCAACCTCCATCTGCGATGGTCCAGTCCCCGTGTGCCGAAGCAGGCCGTCCCGACCCAAGCCTTCTATCCGCCGGCCGGCTTCGATTATGGCGGGACGGTAGCAACGGACGGCTCTACAGCCGAGGTCGTGCTGAGCGAGCCGCTCCAAGAGCTGCCGGCCGGATTGACGGAGCATCTTCGCATTCAGGTGGTGGGCGTCGATTGGCCGATCGCTTCGGCATCGCTTAAGCCCGGCGAACCGCATGTCATCATGCTGAGCTTTGCCTATCCGATTTACTCGAAGGACGTCTGGCTTGTACGTGCAGGCTACGACGGAAAGGGCGGGCTGAACACCCGGGACGGCGCAGCCGTCGCGGCCTTCGATGTCCAGCTGAAAAACCGCTCGACGTATCAAATTACGACCCCTTGGGCGGCCGAAGTGAACCCGGAGAACGTGCTGCCGGACTATCCGCGACCGCAGCTGGTCCGCGGGCAGTGGGCCAATTTGAACGGGGAATGGGAGTTCGAAGCGGCGAAGGAAGACGATGCCGTTCCGACAGGCAGGACGCTGGGGGAAAAAATCCTCGTGCCTTTTGCAGCAGAATCGGTATTGTCCGGGATTAACCGGGTGGAGGACCGGATGTGGTACAAACGGTCGTTTACCGTTCCGGACAGCTGGAGCGGGCAGCGCGTGAACCTCAATTTCGGCGCGGTGGACTATTTGGCCACGGTGTATGTCAACGGCAAGCTTATCGGCAGTCACAAGGGCGGCTACACGTCGTTCAGCTTCGATATTACGGATGCATTGGTGAGCGGATCGAACGAGCTGATCGTACATGTGCTGGATCAAACCGATATGGGCGAGGATCAGGCGGTCGGTAAGCAAACGGTTAAAAAGCTGGGCGGCATCTGGTATACGTCGGTGTCCGGCATTTGGCAAACCGTCTGGCTGGAGCCGGTAGCAAACGCACATATCGAGAAGCTGGATATGACGCCGGATTTGCAGAGCCAAGCGCTGAAGCTGACGCCGGCCGTCCAAGGGGCCCCGGGTCTTACGGTCGAGGCCGTCGCCAAGGTTGGCGGAGAGATCGTCGGCCGTGTGACCGGAGCGGCAGGCGAGACGCTGCAGCTGCCCGTGCCGAACCCAAGGCTGTGGTCGCCGGACGATCCGTTCCTGTATGATTTGACCGTGCGCCTGAAGAACGGGGAGCAGGTCGCGGATGAGGTAACCAGCTATTTCGGCATGCGGGAAATCAAGCTCGGGATGGAGGATGGGGTGCTGCGTCCGCTCCTGAACGGTAAATTTGTGTTCCAGATGGGACCGCTGGATCAGGGCTATTATCCGGACGGCTTGTATACGGCACCGACGGATGAGGCGCTGAAGTTCGATCTGCAAACCGTCAAGCGGGTCGGGATGAACATGGTCCGCAAGCATATCAAGGTCGAGCCCGCCCGTTGGTATTACTGGGCCGATAAGCTCGGTGTGCTGGTCTGGCAGGATATGCCAAGCCTGGAGGACCGTCAGGGCAACCGGGGTTCCGACATTACGCCAGCGACCAAGACCCAGTGGCTGAAGGAGTACAAGGAGATGGTCGATCAGCTCCGCAGCGCACCGTCTATTGTCGTTTGGACCGTCTTTAACGAAGGCTGGGGCCAATTCGACTGGGGCGGACAGCAAACAAGAGACGCGGCCAATTACGTGAAGGGACTCGATTCGACGCGTCTCATCAACAATACCAGCGGCTGGCAGGATTCCGGCGCAGGCGATTTGATCGATGCGCATGCGTATCCGGCGCCGACCTCGCCGACTCCAACCCAGACGCGCGCTGCGGTGCTGGGCGAGTACGGCGGACTCGGCCTGCATGTACCGGGCCATGAGTGGAGCCCGCTCGTGTTCTCGTACCAGCTGATGAACAGCAAGCAGGAGCTGACCGACAAATATGTGCAGTTCATCGACCGATTGAAGCAGCTGAAGCAAAGCCCTGGCTTAAGTGCCGCTATCTATACGCAAATCACAGATGTTGAATACGAGATAAACGGACTTCTGTCGTATGATCGCAAGGTCGAGAAGCTGGATTTCAACCGGATCGCCAAAGCGCACCGCGAGCTGATCGGCGGCGTGACGAGGGAGGACCTGATCGATGAGCTCCAGCTGGCGGAGCAGCTATTAAGCCGCCTTCAGGCTGGTGATGGCGCCGGCCAATATCCGCAGGAGGCAATCGCCGCCTATCGTTCCACAGTTGACGCTGCGAAGGCCGTGAGCATGAACGGCAGCTCGACGGCCAATGACTGGATTCATGCGATGAATGCGTTGAAGGCGGCTAAATGGCAGCTCATCGTAAGCGTGAATGATCCGATTCCGCAGGGCGCCGTTACGGACTCGTTTGCGACCGGTACGCTGGATCCGGCTTGGTCCATTTACCGGGAGGATGCGGCCCGCTGGAGCTTGACGGCCAAACCGGGCAGCTTGCGGCTGCAAACCTTGTCGGGGGATAGCCATCAAACCTCTAACTCGCTGAAAAACGTATTTCTGCGCAAAGCCCCGGAGGGCGATTTCGCCATAACGACGAAGGTCACGGCGCCTGTCGCCAAAAATCATCAGCAGGCCGGTTTAATCATTTGGCAGAACGAGGACAACTATGTGAGGCTGGGCCATGTATGGGATACTGTCGGCAGTACGGGCAAATCGCTGGAAACGGCGGTCGAGCGGAATGCGGTATACACCAAAGCGACGAATATGGCGAAGCATCCGGGTACCGATACCGTCTACCTGCAAATCAAAAAGACCGGCAACGTGTACACGACGCACTACTGGGACGGGGCGGCATGGGCGCCGGCGGCTGATCCGGTGCAGGCCGATTTGACGAATCTTCAAATCGGGTTTTACGGCCTGTCGGCCGGGGACAACACCTCCATGACGGCCGACTTCGACTACTTCTCGGTCGGAGCTCCGGTTCAAGCGCAGCCTAAGGCCTCGCTTACGGGGCCGGCGGTTGTAGGGTCCGGGCAGTCCTTTGACCTGACGTACAGCTTAAGCGATGTGGCTGGAAACGTGTACGGCAGCGTCTATGCTCAAGATGTTACGGTCGGCTTTGACCCGTCTAAGCTGGAGCTAACGGACGCCGTATCGGTAAAGGACGGCTTCAGCCTGCTGGAGAAGCGCGAGCTGGAGCCGGGTAAGGTGCGCATGGTCGGCGCCAGCCTTGGCGGCGGAGCGGAGGCGAACGGCGCTTGGCTGAAGCTCTCGTTTAAGGCGAAGCCGACGGCTGCACCGGGCAGCGCCTACACCTCCATTCAGCTGAGCGGTATCGCGATTGCGGACAGAACCGGAATGGAGACGACGATTCCCGGCACAACCCATCAGCTTCAAGTCACGGCGGAAGCGCCGGATAAATCGGATTTGAACGAAGCGATCGCAGCTGCGCAGGCCAAAGTGGATGCGGCCGTGGAAGACCTGCGGCACGGCTACTATTTGCCGGGCTCCAGGGCGGCGATGCAGGTGATTATTGCGCAAGCGGCAATCGTAGCGAACGACGCGGAGGCGACGCAGCAGCAAATTACGGAAGCCTTAAACGCGCTGACAACGGCTATGCTGGCGTTTGAAGGACGTAAAATCAACGCCGATCTGAACGGAAACGGCAGCATTTCGATCGGCGATTTGGCCATCATAGCGAGCCATTACGGCAAGCAACAGGGGGACAGCGGCTGGTCCGCGACAGCTGATCTGAATCAGGACGGCAAGGTCGATATTCAAGATCTGACCACTGTGGCCAGATCCGTGCTGCAATAAGCCATCAAGCAGGTTTATACCGAACAGGCTTCCGTAAGCAATCTTTGCGGAAGCCTGTTTGGCGTTCGCGCTGTATGCGAAATAGAACGGAAATTTGTAAAAAATAACCTTTCCGTCTAAATACACCTGGCAGCCTTGAACTTAAAATGAAAGTTAAGCTGAGCTTCCGGGAGTTTGATACTCTCCATAAACGCAAGCAGGAATACCGATGATGGGAAGGAAGGTGCTCACCTAATGAGTGACAATCTATTGTTGAAAATGGAAGGCGTCAGCAAGTCCTTTCCCGGGGTTAAAGCGCTGAGTGATGTGAATTTTACGTTACATCGGGGTGAAATTCATGCGCTGATGGGCGAGAACGGCGCAGGAAAATCGACACTGATTAAAGTGCTGACCGGCGTCTATACCATGGATGCGGGACAGGTGTGGCTGGAGGGAAAGCCGGTGATCGTCCGGTCGCCGCAGGAGGCGCAGAGCATCGGCATCAGTACGGTGTATCAGGAAATTAATCTGTGTCCCAATTTATCGGTGGCGGAAAACATGTTCATCGGGCGGGTGCCGAGGAAAAGAGGGGGCATTGACTGGAAGCGGATCAACGAGCAGAGCGAGATCCGGCTCCAGCGGCTCAACCTGAACATCGACGTCAGACAGCCCTTGTCTGAATACTCCGTGGCCATTCAGCAGATGGTGGCGATCGTACGCGCCGTCGATATGTCGAGCGGCGTGCTTATTCTGGATGAGCCGACCTCAAGCCTGGATAACAAAGAGGTGGCGCAGCTGTTCGCGGTCATGCGGAAGCTTCGCGAAGATGGACTTGGCATCGTATTTGTCACGCACTTTCTAGATCAGGTGTACGAGGTGACGGACCGCATCACGATTCTGCGCAACGGGGCGCTTGTTGGCGAATACCCCACGAAAGAGCTGCCCAAGAGCAGTCTCGTTTCCAAAATGATCGGCCGGGAGTGGAAGGAAGAGGAGCGCCAGCGGAAAATGACCCCAAGCTTATCCTCCGAGGCGATCGTCTCGACGAAAGGCTTAAGCCGCGTTGGCTCCATCCAGCCGGTCAGCCTCTCGGTGAAGAAGGGCGAGGTTGTCGGCCTGGCGGGTCTTCTCGGCTCCGGCCGGACGGAAATCGCCAAGCTGATTTTCGGCATCGATCAGGCCGACGACGGGGTGCTGGTGATCGGGGAGGAAACGTTCCGTTCGATCTATCCGAAGCAGGCAATCCGCCAGGGGCTCGGGTTTTGTCCGGAGGATCGCAAGGTGGCAGGCATTGTGGGCGAGCTGACGATCCGCGAAAATATCGTGCTTGCCCTGCAGGCGAAGCTGGGCTTGTTCCGTCACATCCCGCTGAAGAAGCAGCAGGAGCTCGCCCAGCACTTTATCGATCTGCTGCGCATCAAAACCCCTGGCATGGAACAGCGCATCGACAATCTAAGCGGAGGCAACCAGCAAAAGGTCATTCTGGCCAGATGGCTGGCGACCCAGCCCAAGCTGCTTATTCTGGACGAACCGACACGCGGGATCGATGTCGGCTCCAAGGGAGATATTCGCAAGCTGATCCTTGAACTGGCCTCCGGCGGTCTGTCGATCCTGATCATTTCCTCCGAGCTCCAGGAGATGATCGAATGCTGCGACCGGATCGTGGTGCTGCGGGACCGGGTGCAAATTGGCGAAGTAGCCGGGGATGCGATGAACGAATCAAACATCATGCGAATGATTGCGGAAGGAGCCGAGCCGAATGTCGCTTATAAAACAACGGGCGCTTAACTTCACACGAATGAAAATATTTTGGCCGGTGCTGGCGTTGACGGCAATATTGCTGTTCAATTTCATCTTTGTACCCGGCTTTTTTCAAATCGAAATAAAAGACGGTCACCTGTTCGGCAGCTTGATCGACGTCCTGAACCGGGCGGCGCCGACGCTGATTATCGCCATCGGTATGACGCTCGTCATCGCCAAGGAGGGCATCGATATTTCGGTCGGCTCCGTACTCGCGATTGCAGGGGCGGTCTCCATTTCGCTGCTGGAGTCGACACCGCTCTGGGTAGCCATTCTTGCGGCGCTTGCCGTCGGGATCCTGTGCGGACTTTGGAACGGCATGCTCGTGTCGGTGTTCGGCATTCAGCCGATGGTCGGTACGCTCATTCTCATGACGGTCGGCCGGGGCATCGCCCAGCTGATCACGGAAGGGCAGGTGCTGACCACAAGCAACGCGGCGTACGGGTATATCGGCAAAGGCTTTCTGTTCGGTCTTCCGTTCTCTGTTTATGTAGCCGCAGCCGTGTTCGGCCTTGTTTATGTGTTGAAAAAACGTACGGCCCTCGGTCTGTTCCTGGAAGCGACGGGCACGAACAAAATATCCAGTGAGTACGCGGGCGTGGAGCCGCGCAAAATTTACTTGTTCGTCTATGCGGTATGCGGCTTATGCGCCGCCATCGCGGGGCTGCTGGTCAGCTCCAATATCAGCAGTGCGGACGCCAACAACGCGGGGCTGTGGATTGAGCTGGACGCGATTCTGGCTGTCGTGATCGGCGGAACCTCGATGCGCGGAGGACGATTTTACTTGGCGGGCACCGTCGTCGGGGCGCTGTTCATCCAGTCTTTAAGCACGACGATTTACTCGATGGGGATTCCGCCTGAGCGCATTCTCGTCGTGAAGGCGTTCGTCGTCATCGTCGTCAGCCTGCTGCAGTCGGAGCGCTTCCGCGAGCTGTTCCAAAGCCGCACGAAGCAGGCGGTGGCCGAATCATGAAGCTCAAAGTGAGGATCAATCAGAACAATATCATCATTTTGACGACTACGCTGCTCATTACACTGCTTTATGCAGCGGGTTCGTTCTTGTATACCGGATTTTTCTCCTGGCAGGTGTTCTTCAATTTATTCATCGACAACGCCTATCTGATTATCGTAGCCACGGGACTTGCCTTCGTCATTATTGCGGGAGGCATCGATTTATCCGTCGCCTCCGTCGTCGCGCTGGTCAGCGTATTGTCCGCGTCGCTGCTGCAGGAAGGCATGAACGCCTACTTGGTCATGGCGCTATCGCTGCTGCTAGGAACGTTCTTCGGTGCGGGCCAAGGCTATATCATTCACCGCTTTCAGCTGCATCCATGGATCGTGACGCTCGCCGGTATGTTCCTGGCCCGCGGTATCAGCTATTTGATCAGCACGGAAAGCCTTGTCATCAACGATGCGACCTACAAAGCCATCTCCAGGTTTAAAATTCCGGTCTTCGGCGACAATACGATATCGGTCAGCGTAGTGATTGCCCTTGCGATGGTCGTGATAGCGGTATACATGTCCAAATACACCGAATTCGGCCGGGGGGTGTATGCGATCGGAGGCAACGAGAAGTCCGCTGTGCTGATGGGCTTGCCGGTCGCGCGCATCACAGTGCTGGTGTACACGTTCAGCGGCTTCTGTTCGGCTCTGGGGGGGATCGTATTCACGTTCTACATGCTGTCGGGGTATACGCTGCACTTGATGGGCATGGAGATGGACGCGATCGCCGCATGCGTCATCGGCGGCATTCTGTTAACCGGCGGCTTCGGCTATTTGATCGGACCGGTGCTCGGCGTTTTGTGCTCGGGCATCATTCAAACGATCGTCATGTATCAAGGCACGCTGAGCTCCTGGTGGACGAAAATCGCCGTAGGCTTTCTGCTATTCTTGTTTATCCTGCTCCAGCGTTGGATCTTGCTTCGACGCGAGCGCAGGAAGACGATTACGCGCACTTCCCCTGGGCCGGGAGCCGATGCGAAGCAGTCGGCCGGGTCATCTGTGGAGTCGCCGGGAGGGGCTGCGCATTAAGCAGACGATAACTATAATGTGCCGAAATTAGCAAATTATAACGCTATATTCTAAATACAAGCACTTACCAAACATCTTATAGTGAAGGTGTAAACATGATCAACCAAAGGGAGGAATACAAGTATGTTGTTCAAGATGAAAAGACCGTTTCAACTGGTTACGGCGCTGACGCTGGCAGGTATGCTGCTAACGGCGTGCGGGAGCTCGGGAGGTTCGACGACAGGTGGCTCATCGTCCGGCGGGGAATCGAAAGCGGCGCCTGCGCCCGCTCCTGCGCCTGCGCCCGCGCCGGAAACGAAGGCCGATAAGAAGATTGTGCTCGGCTTCTCCCAGATCGGGGCGGAGAGCGGCTGGCGGGATGCGGAAACGCAGTCGATTAAAGAAACGTTCGGCAACGACGCGCAGTTCGAGCTGAAGTTCTCCGATGCGCAGCAGAAGCAGGAAAACCAAATTAAGGCGATCCGTTCCTTTATCGCCCAGAAGGTCGATGTCATCGCGCTGGCGCCGGTCGTCGAATCGGGCTGGGAGCCGGTGCTGGAGGAAGCGAAGGCGGCCAAAATTCCGGTATTCCTGCTGGACCGCACGGTTAAGGTGAACGATGAGTCCCTGTACACGGCATTTATCGGCTCCGACTTTATTCTGGAGGGCCAGAATGCGGCCAAGACGATGATAGAGCAGCTGGGTGCGGACAAAAAGGTAAACATCGTCGAGCTGCAGGGCACGGTGGGGGCTAGTGCGGCGAACGACCGCAAGAAGGGCTTCGAGGAAGGCATTAAATCGAATCCGAACTATAAAATCATCAAGTCGCAAACCGGCGATTTCACAAGAGCCAAAGGCAAAGAGGTGATGGAAGCGTTCCTGAAATCCGACGGCAAAAATATTCATGCCGTTTATGCGCACAACGACGATATGGCGCTCGGCGCCATCCAAGCGATTGAAGAATACGGCTTGAAGCCGGGCAAAGACATCTTCATCGTGTCCGTCGACGGCGTCAAGGCGGCCTTCGAAGCGATCAAAGAAGGCAAGCTGAACGTCACCGTCGAATGTAACCCGCTGCTTGGGCCGCAGTTGAAAAAAGCGATTCTCGATCTGAAGGCCGGCACACAGCCGCCGAAATGGATCAAATCGGAGGAAGGCGTCTTCTTTGGCCAGAAAGCGATCGACGCGCTTCCAACCCGCAAATACTAAGCAGCTGCTTCAGGTCAGGTTGCAAAGGGGCTCCGGCTCCTTTGCAATTTTGCTATTCCAGATATTAACAGGAGCGTTCGCCTGCGTTATAATAGAGTAAAACGAAATCGGGTGAGTGCGTGTTCGCGTCGACCAAGGGCATGAACGTCAAACATTTGTATCGTAACAGCATTCGCTTCAAGCTGCTTTTGTATTTCGTGCTTATTATTCTGATCTCCATCGTGACCTTAAGCGCGGTCGGCAGCACCATGTATCAGCGTTCCATCGAGGAAAGCACGAACGAGCATACGAGTCAGATGATGGGTCAGGTCAAGAACAACATCAGCTTTTACTTCACGGAAATGGAGAACATCATCGAGTACATCGCCCAGGACCGTGAGGTGAGGTCCTTTTACGCCGGACAAACGGGTGACGAATGGGCGCTTCGGGAAGTGATGCGGCGATATGAGGAGCGCCACGGGGAAATTGCCGGCATCCTCTTGGTCAACCGCGCGGGCGGGTGGATCAGCAACCGGTTGGGAACGATATCCCGGGACCGGCTTACATCCGAAGCTTGGTATCGGGAAGCCGTGGAACGGCCGGACGAGCTGCATATGATCAGCAAGCCGATCGGTCGGAATATCAAGGCGGACCATAACTACAGTGCCGACCAAGTGCTGTCGTTCGTGAAAGCGATTAAAGACCCGCTCACGGGAAACATGCTCGGGGTCGTGCTGATCGACATGAAGTTGAATATTATCCAACAAACCATTGAATCGGTTTCTTTGGGCAAAAGCGGATTTATATATATGACGGACCGCCAAGGAGGGATTGTGTATTCATCGGTCAATCCTGTCGTTTACCGAATTAAGGCGGAATGGATGGTAAGCGCTTCCAACGATCTGATTAAGACGATCAACGGGCGTTCTTATCAGATCATGCATACACCCTTCCAGAACATCGGCTGGAAAATCGTGGGTGTATTCCCGCTCGACGAGTCGCGCAGCGTCATTACGCGACTGCAGTTTTACACGGTGCTTGTCGTACTGGTGACGCTGGTGTTGGCGTTCGCCGCCTCTTGGTTTTTCACGAACTCGATCATCAGTCCGGTACGCAAGCTGCGAAGCTTGATGCGCAAGGTGGAGGAGGGGGAATTGAATCTGCGTTTCCGCAGCCGGTCCAACGATGAAATCGGGCAGCTCGGGCACAGCTTCAACAAGATGGTGCAGGAAATTGAGCGCCTGATTCATATGGTATACACGGAGCAGAAGGAGAAGCGGGAGGCCGAGCTTAAAATTTTGCAGGCGCAAATCAAGCCGCATTTTCTGTACAACACGTTGGATACGATTCAATGGATGGCGCAGGACCGGAAGGCCGACGACATTGTGGAGATCATCGGTGCGCTGACGAATTTGTTCCGCATCGGGCTGAGCAAGGGGCATGAGATCATCCGGTTGTCCGAAGAGCTCAAGCACGTGGAGAGCTATCTGATCATTCAAATGGCGCGTTACGAAGGAAAGCTGAACTACGAGATTCGCGTGGCCGAGGAGCTGGAGGGCTGCAGCGTGCTGAAGCTGATCCTTCAGCCTCTGGTTGAGAATGCGATCTACCATGGCATCAAGACGAAACGGGGCAGCGGCCGGATTCGAATCGAAGCGGTCAAGGAGCAGCATAAAATCCGGCTTCGCGTTGAAGATGACGGACTCGGGATGAAGCCGGAGCAAATCGAGTATGTTCGAATGGGGCTTCAGGGCTCTGAAAACCCGGAATTTAAGAGCGGGTACGGCCTTTTCAACGTTCATGAGCGAATTCGGCTTACGTATGGGTCGTCCTACGGGGTGCAGGTGGAGAGCGAATATGGCAAGGGAACGTGCATCGATGTCTATTTGCCGTTCGTGAAAGCTTAACTATTCGGGCTGAAAGGCAAGAGGGGGATCCTATTGATGTGGAAGCTGATGATCGCGGATGACGAGCCGAAAATTCGCAGAGGGCTCAGACAGGTGCTCCCTTGGGAGGAGCTTGGCATTGAAGTGACGGGGGAAGCGGAGGACGGACTCGATGCCTTGGAAAAGGCTCAAGCCTTGAAGCCCGACCTTATATTTGTCGATATCTGCATGCCGTTTATGGATGGGCTCTCCTTCATCGAGCAGCTTCGCTTCGATTCCGAGGGGGCGCTCGTGATCGTGATTACCGGACACGACGAATTCAAATACGCGCAGCAAGCCGTTAAGCTGAAGGTGTTCGATTACATCCTGAAGCCGGTCGAGAAAGCGGCGCTGCGGGAAGTTGTGGAGAAGGCGCTGCGGGTTCTCGATCAGAACAAAACGAAAAGCGAGCGGTTCCATTGGGCGAACCATCAGCTGCAAAGCAATTCCAATCTGATCCGCGACACCTTCCTGCGCAAGTGGATGGCCGGCGTGCTGTCTCCGGTTGAGATTCAAAGTACAATGGCGCATTTGAAGCTGCCGGTCGGAGCGAACCGCATGGCCGTATTTAAAGTGCTGCAGAGCACGAACGTGGGCACGGTGAAACGCGATTGGAACAAGGATCTGCTCGAATTCGCCGTGAAAAACATTATCGAGGAGGTTGTCGCCGCGCTAGGCGAGCATATCGTTTTCTCCGATGATAGGGGCCATGTCGTCGTGCTCTCATCCCTCGAACGGGATCATGATTGGATGCTGGTATGCGGTTCGATTCAAAGTAAGATCGAGGAAATCCTATCGAAAATCGTGGTCGCCGCGGACCGGCTGCTGGAGCCGGATGTTTTGGCGGCGGAGCGTATCTATCATGATCTGGTGCGGGAGGTCGGGATGAAGGTCAACTTTTCCCCGATCGTCATGCTCGCCCGCAAATACGTCGATCAGTCGTTTGCCGAGCCGAATTTAACGCTGCAGGACGTAGCCGACCATGTACGCGTCAGTCCGACGTATTTGAGCAAGCTGCTTAAGAAAGAGGTTGGCCTTTCATTTATTGATTATATAACCGAGATTCGTATTCGCAAGGCGATGCTGTATATGAACGATCCCAATTATAAAGTGTACGAAATCGCGGAGAAGGTTGGCTACAACAGCCAGCATTACTTCAGCAACGCGTTCAAAAAAATAACGGGCGTATCGCCGATGTCTTATCGTAAAGGGTGTCGTACATGACTAGCGGCAGGGCCAAACTGGCGCTCATCGTTTTCACCTTATTTATACTCATGGTCAGCTTCATATCGTCCATACGCGGCACGAGCGGGCAGAAGGTGCCGAAGGATCAGGTTCAATACTTGGTCGGTGTCTCGCAGCCGAATCTGATCGAGCCGTGGCGGATCGTCATGAACGAGGAGATCAAGCGTGAGGTCGCCCGGCATAGCGACCTGCGCGTCATTTTCACGGATGCCGCGAATGACAGCAAGCAGCAAACGGACGATGTGCACAAGCTCATGGGCTACGGGATCGATCTGCTGATCATTTCCTTGGACGATCCGATTCTGCTGACCCCGACCATTGCGGAGGTGTACGCCAAAATTCCAGTCATTGTGCTGGGGCGGGGTGTGACCGGCTACGATTATACGCTATACATCGGGACCGACAACCGCTTGATCGGCAGCAAAGCGGGCGAATACGTGAAGCAGCTGCTCGGACCGAGCGGCGGCAGCATTGTAGAAATCCAAGGCGTACAAGGGTCACCCACGGTGGAAGAACGCAGCTTGGGCTTCCGTGAAGCGCTCGCCGGACAGGATAACCTTCGCTTGCTGCATACGGTGTACGCGGACTGGCAGCGGGACCGTGCCGAGGACGAAATGTCAGCCGTATTGATGCGCAGTCCGCGCATCGACCTTGTTTTCGCGCAGAACGACGCCATGGCGCTTGGGGCTTCGCGGGCGCTGCAGCGGAGCGGTCTGCAGGATGTGAGAATTATCGGCGTCGACGGGGTCAATAGCGAGAACGGCGGATTGCCGCTTGTCAAGAACGGCATTTTGTCCGGCACGTTCACCAGTCCGACCGGGGGCGGCGAAGCGATCCGGTATGCCCTCGATATTTTGAATAAGGAAAAGGGTATTCCGAAGAAGGTGATTTTACGCAGCTATCGCATCACCCCGGATAATGCCGCAGCCTTCGAGCAGCGCTTGGCCTCGTATCCGGCGATTTCCTCGCCATTTACGGAGGAGAGGCATCAGCTCAAGATCGGCTTTGCACAGGTCGGAACGGAAAGCGGCTGGCGGCTCGCGCATACGAATTCGGTAATGGCCGCGGCGAAGGAGGAAGGGTTCGAGCTGCTGTACGAGAACGCCGACCAGAGTCAGGCGAAGCAGGTGGAAGCGATCCGTAAGTTCATTCAGGCCCGCGTCGATATCATCGTGTTCTCACCGGTCGTGAAGACGGGCTGGGACCAGGTGCTGCAAGAAGCGAAGCAGGCCGGCATCCCGGTCATCTTGTCGGACCGTGAAGTCAAGACAGAGGACGATTCCTTATGGACGTCCTACATCGGCTCGGATTTCGTGGAGGAAGGCCGGCGTGCGGCACGATGGCTCTTGCAGGAGCTTGGAAGCCGGGGACGAAAGGTTCAGATCGTCGAGCTGCAGGGGACGGAGGGCTCCGACCCCGCGGCAGGACGCAAGCAAGGCTTCGAGGAGGTTATCGGCAATGACTTTAACTTTCAGCTGATCGAATCGCTGAAGGGTGATTTCACGCTGGAGTCGGGCAGAGCGTTAATGTCGGAGGCGCTGCAGCGGCGGGGCGGCGATATTCAGGTTGTGTATGCCCATAACGACGATATGGCGCTTGGTGCGATGCAGGCCATTGAGAGATTCGGCTTACAGCCGGGCAAGGACATCGTGATCATATCGATCGATGCGACCAAGACGGCGCTCAAGGCGCTTGCTACGGGAAAGCTGAACTTCGTCGTAGAATGCAACCCCCTGCTCGGCCCGCAGCTGATGAAAGCCGTCAAGGATCATAAGGAGGGCAAGGAGCTGCCGATGAAAATCATCACGTCGGAGGGCGTGTTCACCCAGGATTCGGCCAAGCGCGAGCTGCAGAGCCGGGAGTATTAATAGGCTTCCCGGCCATCCTTCTGCTGCTTGTCCTGCGCTTGCTCAGGAAGCTTAAGTCCGTTCGTTGCAACTGCGATGTGGAGTAAGATCGTATCCCCAAAGCTTAGGTGTACCGATATTCTTTAAAATGTACACGCTTTCATTGACTTGCGATTATTTCCTATACTCCAATCTTTATTCATACTGTTGACAGTCGTCTTTCGATCGTTTTTTAGCAGGTCACCCGGAAGGATAGAAAGTCTAATCAAAAACCGGTCCAATGGTGAAAGGAGAAAGAACAATGAGGGCTACCGACTTATCTGCCGCCGAATTGCTATCATTTCAGTCGAATGAGGGGAAAATTTTTTTTAAAGATCGGCGAACCATTTTTGTCGGGGTCGATGCCTTAGGTACCTTGCGTAAAGATCTGATTTCCGCTCTGGGCATGGATCGGGCGAAAGGTTTTTTGCTCCGGTACGGGTGGCATTGCGGAACCAACGATGCGAGGTACGTCAAGGATGTGTTTGCATGGGAGGAGGAAACGGAATGGCTTCTGGCGGGCCCGAAAATTCACGGAGTTACAGGAAACGTACTGGCCGTTCCGATCGAGATTCGGGGAAACCGCGAAACCGGGGAATTTTACAGTGAAGGGTATTGGCACCATTCTTACGAGGCGGAGCAGCATTTGGAGTATTTCGGCTATCATCATGAGCCGGTTTGCTCGACCCTGATCGGTTATGCCGGCGGATACGGCAGCGAATTTTTAGGAAAGAAAGTCATTTTTAAAGAAATCGAATGCATAGGCAAAGGCGACCGGCATTGCCGATATGTGGGGAAACCTGTCGAAGAATGGGATGCGGAAATCAATCCGGAATTACCTTTCTACAAAGAGGAGAATCTAGCGATAGAGCTAGATAGAGCTTACCGCCGGATAGAAAAACAGAAGGAAGTGTTGAGCAACGCCTTAAGCATCAATGAAAAATTGTCAAAAATACTGATTCAAGGCGGAGGTTTGTCCACGATCGTCAAAATTTTGGCTCAGAATCTTCGTACAACGGTTGTCCTGGAGGATAAAAATTTCAACCTGCTTGAATCATTCGGCGAGTATACGCCTCATGATATCTTAACGTTTATTCAAACTTCGGGCGGGAAGCAGGCACAACGGATCCAGCGGTTAATGGATGAAAAAAGAACGGTTCATCTTTCCGTTCCCGGACAGTTCGGTTGGCAGCATGAACGCTTAATCTCTCCCGTTCTACTGAAGAATGAAGTATGCGGGTATCTTTCATTGGTCAAACCGCTCGACCCGTTTGATGAAATCGAAACCATTTCGCTGCAGCGCGCCTCTACGATATGTGCGGTTCAATTTCTGAATGAACGGACGGTCATTGAGGCGGAACAGCGCATGAAAGGGGAGTTTCTGAACGAGCTTCTCATCGAAAATCCGAATGTGGAAAACCTATCCTACCGAATGAAATTGATGGGATACGATCTGGACAAGCCCCATTATGTATTTGTCTTCAGCCTGCAGCACCGTTATGAAAGCCACGTTCAACAGCGGGACACCCATTTCATGGAATTCAAAAAAAGGATCGCGGAAACCATACATAGTCAATTGAAATCGTACGGGAGAAATGGTCTCGTTTCTACCAGGCTCGATAAAATCATTTCCGTCATACCCGAAGTGCTGTTGACTCAGATGAAGCTTGATCCGAAATCATTCGGCGAATTGTTGGTGAATATCGTCAATGCCAACTATGCGGATTTCAGGATTACGCTCGGTGTCAGCTCTCTTTGCAAAGGGATAGGCTCGTTTCGGAACGGATATGAGGAAGCCAACAAATCCATTGGAATAGCGCATTCGAGAGTAGTGAAGTCGAATGTCATTACCTTTGATGAGCTCGGATCGCTCGGAATTATTCTCCACGCCAAAAATGCGCAAGAGCTGGAGAGCTTTGCCATGAGATTGCTTAAGGATTTATTGGCCTACGATAAGGAAAAAGATGCCGAGCTTTTAAAAACGCTGTACCTATTTTTGGAAAACCAAGGAAATATTCATCAGACGTCGCGCGAAATGATGATTTCGATCGGCGCAATCCGATATCGTCTAAAACGCATTCAGGAGATTAGCGGGATCGACCTGACAAGGGCAAAGGATTTTTTCGATACGCATTTGGCGCTGCAAATCCTTATGTTTTACGGAGTATTTGAATTGTAGCGAATGAAGATGACCTCTATGCTGCGACAGTGCAGACATAGAGGTATTTTTGTTAACGGGATTTAGACGCTTCGTATAAAGTGCCGATGCTTTTTTTGTACGAATCGATTAACCGATGAAGTGCAAAAAGGATTAAGAACTTAACCTAAATGCGCATTGAATATTCTGAATATTTAAAATAGTATGGAGCTGTGAAGATCAACAAATTATTGGAGGTGAGTTTTTATGCCAACCAGCCCGTTTAACCCTTCGCTTCAGGAGAAGGTTTTCAATTCACAGCTGCCGCAGCTTCAAGCGGAAAAACTGCGCAACCAAATCCGTTATGTGTATGACCGATCCGAGTTTTACCGGCGCAAATTGGATCAGGCCGGAATTAGCCCGGAGCATATTCAGGGACTGCGGGATTTAGCCAAGATTCCTTTTACAACCAAAGATGAACTGCGGGAAAGCCAGCTTGCGGCTCCTCCATTGGGACTTCATGGAGCCGTTCCGATGGAAGACATCATCCGGATCCACGCTTCTTCCGGGACGACCGGCCGCCCGACGTATGTGGGAATCACGGATAGCGATCGTGAAGTGTGGAATGAAATCGTCTCCCGGGTCATGTACACGGGCGGGATGAGGCGTGAAAGCCGGGTCGTCTTTGCCATGGGATTAACCTTTTTCGTCGGTTCTTCGGCCAAAGAAGGCATCGAACGGCTTGGCGCGACATTCATTCCCATCGGAACGGGGGCTTCTGACCGGGTGATCAGCTCCATCATCGATTTGAAAGCGGATGTGATGCTTTGTACCCCGTCCTATTCCTTTTACTTGGCGGAGCATGTCAGGAACAAATGGGGAATGGAGCCGAAGGAATTGGGACTGAAGCTCATCTCAACCGGCGGAGAACCGGGGGGCGGAATGCCCGAAATTCGCAGGAGAATTGAGGAGGATTGGGGATGCAGGGTAGTCGAGGCGATGGGCAACGCAGATATGGCTCCGGTTCTGTTCGGCGAATGTTCGGAGCAGAACGGGATGCATTTCGTCGCTCCCGACTACGTAATTTGTGAAATCATTGATCCGGAAAGCGGTCAACCCATCGAGCTGTCCCAAGATTGCGAAGGAGAACTGGTTTATACGGCAATTGACCGTCAATGCGTACCCTTATTGAGATTTCGCACCAGGGACCTCGTTCGCGTGGAAACGGCGCCGTGCTCCTGCGGATTGAACAGCTTCCGCATCCGCTGCATCGGCCGTACCGACGACATGCTGATCGTGAGAGGAGTGAATGTTTTCCCAAGTGCGATACGTGATGTGATCAGCATGTTCCGGCCGAAGACAACCGGGGAAATTCAAATCCTTTTGCATCAGCCGCCTCCCTTAGTGAATCCACCGCTGCCTGTACTTGTAGAACATGGAAATGGGCTGACGGAAGAGGAGCTGCATCGGTTAAAGTCGGAGCTCGAAAATGAGCTTCGCACAAAACTGTTTTTCTCGGCAAATATTGAGCTCGTTCCCCCGGGAACATTACCGCGGTTTGAAATGAAGGCCAAACTTGTTAAAGAAATGTTCAAATAGCGAATGGAGGGTTGAACGTGTCGCAATTTACTGTTGATATCGACACAGGGGGAACGTTTACCGACGGTTTCTTCACCCAAGGCGGGAAATACGAAACCGTCAAGGTAGACACGACTCCGCATGATTTAACCGTTTGTTTTAATCAATGCATTGCCGAAGGAGCGCGCCGGTTCGGGTTTGAGAATGTGGGAGATTTTCTGTTGCAAACCAAGACGATCCGTTTATCCACGACCGTCGGAACGAACTCGCTGATCCAGCGTACAGGGCCCAAGCTTGGTTTGATTGTGACCGAAGGTTTTGATCGCTCGCTTTATCAAGAGAAGAACCCCGTTCTTAACTTCCTTGTCGAACCGGAATTAGTGGTTGGGATTCGCGGGAAAGTGGCGGAGGACGGGAGTATAAGCGTAGAGGTCGACGAGGATGAAGTTCGCAGCGCCACGAAAAAATTGCTGGATGCGGGCGCGCGCGCCTTCGTAGTCAGCCTGAAAAACGCCCACCTCAATACAGATAACGAGCGCAAAGTGCGAGATATCATTCAAACGGATTTTCCTACCCACTATTTGGGGGCGAAGTCCGTCCTCTTGGCAGGAGAAATCAGTCTTCGGGCCGATGACGGAATTCGAACCAACGCCGCGATTGTAAACGCTTACCTTCATCGCGACATGGTCAAATACCTGTATAAAGCGGATGAAGGCATACGGCAGCAAGGGTTGACCAACCCGCTGCTCATTGCGCACTCGAACGGCGGGGTGGCCAGGGTGGCTAAAACCAAAGCGATCGATACGTATAACTCGGGCCCGGCTGCAGGATTGATGGGAACGCAATATGTAGGACAACAATATGGAATCGATAACATCCTGACCCTGGATGTCGGCGGTACCAGTACAGATGTCGGCTTGATCTACAACGGGAAGATGACATTCGATACCGCTTCCTCAATTGCCAAGGTGCCCGTTCATACACCTTTAATACATGTTCTTTCCGTAGGCGGGGGCGGAGGATCGATCGCCAAGGTAACGAAGGAGGGCAAGGTTCAGGTCGGTCCTGAAAGCGCAGGGGCAGTACCCGGGCCGGCTTGCTTCAATCTGGGAGGCTCCAAGCCGACCGTGACGGATGCGGCCGTCATTCTAGGACTCATCGATCCGGAGTTCTTCCTTGGAGGGAAGAAGAAGCTTCACGCCCAAAAAGCACATGACGCGATCCAGAGGGCGATCGCCGCTCCTCTCCATATTTCCGTTCGGGAAGCAGCCGGCCTCATCATCGATGAATTAACGACGATCGGTTCGGAAGCTTTAAAGAGCCTTGCTGCAGAAAGGGGATACACACCGGAAAACTTCGTACTCTTCTCCTTCGGAGGCGGCGGAGGCTTGTTTTGTGCGGACATGGCCCAAAAATGCGGAATCAAACGTATCTATACGTTCCCTTTCAGTTCTGTGTTCAGCGCTTTCGGTCTATCCACAGCCGACATTAACCATGTCTACGAAACTAGAAGCCGTTTTCAAATCCGGGCGAATGAGGATTCGGCGGATCCCGCGTTGCATTCCGAGTTGTCGGAAAAGCTGGGCATCATGAAAAATTGGGCATACCGCGATATGCGCGGCGAAGGCTTTAGCCAGGAAGAGGTTTGCTTCGATATCGAAGTGGAGGTAACGACAGCAGACGGGAAGAAGCGGGGTATATATCCGCTGCCGTTCTCTACTGTTGAAACGCAAGCAAACGCCAAAGAAATAAACGAATATTTGCAAGGGTTGTGCCGGACATGGAAGGCTTCCGAATTGATCGTTGAATTTATTCGTCTCCGTGCTCAGGCTCCCGTCTCCCATTATCGTTTGCCGGAGGCAGCGATGTCCGACAGCAATCCTCTGCCGGCGCAAAAAGGGTTCAGATCGATCGGAATGGGAACGGATCAATTCGAGGCGCGCATTTATGATTTATCGCTTTTGAAGCCTGGCAATGAGATTGCCGGACCGGCCATTATCGAGAGTAACGATACGACGATTTTCATTCCGCCGAACGCCGGCTACCGGATGGATCAACATTTGAATGGAATCTTGGAGGTGTAACCGTTTTGAGACGCCAAATTACAGAGTATCTTGACATTGAGCTGCAGAAGGAAATGTGGGTATGCCGCTGCTGCGGCCATGAACTGATTTCCGCCAGAGAAAACTACAAAAAAGGGTGCCTCCTTTACGATCGCGACCCTCATGATATTCACCCGCCTGTCATTGACGAAACGTATACGTTTTCCGCGGACCCGAATTGGATGCGTTATATTGAGTTTTATTGCCCCGGGTGCGGAACGATGATTGAAGTGGAAGCGCTTCCTCCCGGTCATCCGATCACGCATGACATTGAGCTGGATATCGACCGCCTGAAGGAAAAGTATGTACAGGCCAAGGAGGGATAAAAACATGTCGATTCAGCAAAAGAAACAAGCAACGATCGATATCGATATCGGCGGTACCTTTACGGATTGCTTTATCCGATACAAGGATAAGTCCGTTATTGCGAAAAGCCCGACCACAGGCTACGATCTATCCGTTTGTTTTATGAAATCGATTGAAAAAGGGGCGGCGGAGCTCGGCCTGACCACGGAGGAATTACTAACGGATACGGAAGTGATTCGCTATTCGACAACGGTGGCCATGAACAAGCTGATTCAGCGCAAAGGACCCAAGCTGGCATTGATAACCTCCGAAGGGTTCGAAGACGTCACCTTTATCGGAAAAGGCAGCCAATGGCAGGATGGCATCAGCTCCCAAGAAGCCCGCAATGTAGCCAAGGTGGACAAACCACAGCCTTTGATTCCGCGCGAGCTTGTCGTAGGCGTCAAAGAGAGAATTGATTCGAACGGGAACGTGGTGCGTCCGCTGAATGAGGAAGATTTTCGCAATAAGCTCCAGTATCTTGTCGACCAAGGCGTCATGGGATTTGTCGTTTGCTTGCTTTGGTCGTTTAAAAATCCGGTGCATGAACAGCGGATCAAACAAATCATTAAAGAGGATTATCCTGAATTTTTCTTGGGGAATATGCCGGTTTTCCTTTCCCATGCTGTGCTGCCCAAACGGTTTGAATACAGCAGGGCCAATGTAACGATTCTCAATGCCTATTTGCATCAAACGATCGCGGAGGAATTGGCCGGCATCGGGGATGAGCTTCGTGACCTGGGATATGACCGCTCCTTGCTCATGGTGTATAACACGGGCGGAATGGGAGAGGTGTACCGGACAGCCGCTGTCAACACCTACAATGGCGGTCCCGTATCCGGCGTTATCGGCAGCAGCTACATCGGCAAGCTTTACGGCTACGACAACGTCGTGTTTTCCGATATGGGCGGAACCAGCTTCGATCTTGGCCTTGTCGTGGACGGCAGCACCCGATTTTATCAATTTCACCCTGTGATTGACCGATGGCGGGTGGATTTGCCGATTATTGAAACCAAATCCATAGGAGCCGGCGGAGGATCGATTGCTTGGATCAATACGCTGCTCGGCAACCGACTGGAAGTCGGGCCGCAGAGTGCGGGCTCTTTCCCGGGACCTGCAGCCTTCGATCAAGGGGGAACCGAGCCTACCGTCACGGATGCCGATCTCATCTTGGGATATATTGATCCGGATTATTACCACGGCGGCGAATTGACGCTGAACCTGGAGAAAGCGCGGAAGGCGATTCACGATAAAATAGCCCGGCCGTTAGGAATCGACGTAGTTGAAGCGGCGGCGTTGATTAAGAAGATCGTAGATGGAAATATGGGAAATATCATTCACAAGGAAACGGCCCTTAAAGGCTACGACCCCAAAGATTTTGTCCTGTTTGCCATGGGCGGAGCCGGAGCGACGCATTGCTGCGGATACGGATTTCACGCCGGCATTTCCAACATTGTCGTCATGCAGCAATCTCCTGTATTTTGCGCGTTTTCTTCCAGCTTGATGGATATCAAGCACATCTATGAGGAATCCAAACATATTATTTTGCTGAAGCCGGGAACCAAAGAATTTCTGGCGGATTATGACAGCTTCAATGAAGTCGTATATCGCTTGAAAGACAAAGCGCTGCGCGATATTCGCGGCGAAGGCTTCAAAGAGGAACAGGTGGTATTTGAGCTGGAAGCGGATATGAAGTTCGGAGGACAGCTCAATGTGAAGCGAACGAAATCTCCAGTTTTGACGCTGGAGAGCCGGGAAGATGTGCAAGTCTTATGGGATCAATTCACCAAAGAATATTCCAATGCGTACAGTCCGTTAGGGGTCTATCCGGAAGGCGGCGTCGAAATCGAGAATATTGTGCTTCATGCTATCGTAGTTCAGCCGAAATATGAACTGCCTGAAGCGGTCCCTCAAGGCACCGATCCGAGCGCCGCCTGGAAAGGAAAACGGGAAGCGTATTGGGAGGAGCTGAAGGAATACCGCAATACGGATATTTACCAGATGGAGAAATTGAGCTGCGGCAATGTCGTCAGCGGTCCGGCGATTATTGAATCCAGCAACACGACCGTGGTGCTGCCGCCCGGCGCTGCCTATACCGTCGACAAGTATCTTAACGGGCTCATTACGAAGACCGATGCCGCTGTACCGGATGCCATTCGTTCGGCGGATCGCATCTCCATCGTGTAACGGAACCATTATGATGAGGAGGGGAACAGACAATGCCGCTTGATTTGGAGATTAACGAGAGGTTCAAGCCTGAACCGCGGTCAGATTTCGAAACGGAATGCATGGAACGGCTGCAGCCCGGAGAATATGAGATCTACAGTGAAAAGCTGAACAATATCGTGTTGGAGGGCAAGGAAATACTTACGCGGGTCGGCGTCTCCGGCTTCTTCCATTCGGGGGACCTGATTGTCGGTCTCTACACGGCCAAGGGAGACTTGGTCACAGCCTACTGCGGGGTGTTTCTCCACTCCGTAACGACGCAGATTGCCATCAAATATATTCTGAAATACTTCAAGGACGATCCGACCGTCGGGATTCGCGAAGGGGACATTTTTTACGCCAATGAGGCGCTGTATGGCGGCGTGCATAATCCCGATCAGGCGGCCGTCATGCCTATTTTCCATGAGGGGGAACTGGTAGCCTGGGCCGCCACCGCCGTACATCAACCGGAAACGGGTGCCATCGAACCGGGAGGAATGCCGGTTACCGCCCGGACCCGATACGATGAAGGCATGAAGCTGCCGCCGATGAAAATCGGAGAAAATTATCAAATCCGCAACGATATTTTAGAAATGATGGCCAACATGGTATCCCGTGCGCCGCGAATGCAAGTGATCGATACGAAGGCTCGGGTGGTTGGCTGCGACCGCATACGGGTGAGGATTCAAGAGCTGATTAAGGACAAAGGGATTCATGTCGTAGTCGGCGTGATGCGAAAGATGATTGAAGTGGCCGAGGAAGCCGTCTACAAGCGCCTGGAAAGCTGGGAAGACGGAACATACAGGTCCGTCGCTTTCTTCGACACTATCGGCACGCAAGATTCTTTGATTCGCTGTTTCCTTACCTTGAAGAAAGAGGGCGGCAAACTAACCTTTGACTTTACGGGAAGCTCCCCGGAAAACGACGGATCGTTCAACTCCTTCGCCCATATCGTGAGGGCACACAGCGCGATTTACTTGTTCGGCGTGCCGTTCGCCGATTTGCCGACGGCTTCGGGCATCTTTTCGCCCATTGACTTTGTAGTGCCGCTCGGCACCTACCTCAATGCCAACTGGGATGCTTCCGTTGCGAATTCACCGGTCAGCAACAGCGGAACCATGGCCGTCATCGGGCACGCCATGGCGAAGCTGCTGTTTGCCAGCGGGCAGCATGATATTGCGACAGCCGTTTACGGCTGCAGGGGATCCAGTTTTGTCGTGGCCGGAGTGAATCAATGGGGCGTGTCGTTTGCCGACATCCTGGCGAACGTCTTTAATAGCGAGGGAGGAGGAGCACGCTCAGACCGGGACGGAATCGACAGCTGGGGATTCCCATGGGGATGCTGGGGCAAAGGGCCGGATGTGGAGGATATGGAAAATGAACAGCCTCACCTGCATCTGTTCTTCAAGCATCTGCAAAACTCCATGGGGTTCGGCAAGTACAGAGGCGGTTCCGGCGCGACGATCGGCGTGGCTGTACAGAGTGTGCCCGCTCTAGTGTATCAATCGAACAGCAAAAACCATAAGGTTCCGACCTCGCTAGGCTTGTTCGGAGGGTATCCTCCCGCTACCCACCCGGGTTTATCCTTGAAAAATACGGACTATTTCGAAAAGGCGGAGCGCGGCGACGGAGATTTGCCGTCCGACGTGATGGAGCTTGTAAAAGACCGCACGATTCAAGGAGATTATAAGGTCGAAGGAAATATAAGATTCGCCGAAGTATTCGGGCGCGGGGACATTTTTATCGGAAGCTCTTCCGGAGGCAGCGGTTATGGCGACGTGCTCGATCGCGATCCGAAAGACGTCATTTCGGATTTGCGCAAAGGCATGATTTCAGACGAGGTGGCGAAGCGCTTGTATAAGCTCGTGTATAATTCATCCACATGGGCCGTCGACGAAGAAGCCACTGTGCAAGCGCGGAACGATGAGAGGGACGCGCGCAAGAGACGGGGCAAGAGGTATGAGGATTTCGTAGCGGAATGGTCGAAACATAAACCGTCAGAAGATGCTCTATCCTATTATGGCGCTTGGCCTAACGCAGAGCCTACACGTAAGATCGTGAGAATCTGAATGTTCATCGGGGGAGGAGTCGCATGAACGTCAAAGAGTTGGTAAAAAACGCGCTGCGCTGCCGCAAAGTGCCTCGCCCACCGTTCATCCCGCTCATCGGTTCGTATTTGACGAGGGTCGATCAATATTCTTTGAAGGAAACATGGAGTGATCCGGGGCTTCTGCATCAAGCGCTGCGAAATACGCAGCAATTATTGAATTACGATGCGGTCGTGATGCCGCTCGACACATCGCTGGAAGCCGAAGCTTTCGGTTTGCCGGTGCGGTGGGACGGCGGAAAGCCGGAGATCGGGGGGCGTCTTTCCAGGGAGGAGCCCCCTCCCTTTGACTCCGAGGCCTGGCTTGGACGGGGGAGAGTCCCGGTCTTTATCGAAGCGGCCACACGGTATGCCCAGGTTGAAGGCAAGCAAATTCCTCTGTTCGCGTCCGTTTCCGGTCCGTTATCGGTTTGGAGCGGGCTTTACGGCCGGCAAGCGGGAAGCGACGAAGGGGCTGATCTATCCGATCTTCCGCACCTAGAGACCGTTGTTCAAGCTGTGATTGCCTTATGCAGGGAGTATGCGGAGGCGGGTGTGGACGGAATTATTGTAAATGAAGGGAGCAGCGGCGCTTCACAAGAAAGTTTAGTCGCCTTATCGGGGGTATACAAACCGATATTTAACGTCATAAGACATTTTAATCTGCCGGGGGTATTAAGGAGTCCTCAACAGACGGAAGGAAATCGGTTTCCCTTCACATCGTTGGGGGCGGACGCTTGCATTTGTTCGTTACATCCCCATTCGGGCGGGGAAAATATACGGGGGGCGATCGGAATTCCGCTGAAACAAGACTTCTGGTCTGAAGCTTCGGACTCCTTGCCGATCGTCGGCTTTGGCTCCGCGTTCAAAAACAAAGGCGTATTTCTAACGACGGAATCCCCGTTGGATCAAGAAGATATCGATTTATTGGATCTGCAGGATAGGATTGAACAACTATTGACGGATGCCTACTGGAACGGCTGATGTGAATAGGAAATGAAGCTGCCCGGTTGAAGACCCATCCACAGTTTTTAACTTTTGAATGCACGAGAGTGCTGCATATTCTGCGTCCTCAGCGACAACGATATGAAATAGGGCTACATTGTCGGTGAGGATCGCTTCTTTTTTTATCCTATCTTGCTAGAGACGTCTACGACCGCCCTCGAAAAAGTTATTTACCTTTGTTGACAAGCTCTTCCGCTAAATGTGAGAAGACCTCCCCAAGGAGAGAATCTTCCTCATAAACAGATGAACCGGTATTTTCCTCTGGCTGTGCAAAAGGAATTTTGGCGATTACCTCGGTTTGCAGCTCCAACGCAAGTGTTTCGCCGCCACCTCGTCCAAAAAGGTAATTCTTCGTTCCAGCTTTGTCTTCATAATAAGACATGTTTTCCACGATGCCTATAATTTCATGTTTGGTATGCTTCGCCATGGCACCTGCTCTTGAAGCGACAAAAGAAGCTACATTATGAGGAGTGGTCACAATGATTTCTTTGGCTTGAGGAATCATGGCAGCTACATCAATCGCGACATCACCCGTACCGGGAGGTAAATCAAGAAGCAGGTAATCTAATTCTCCCCAGTGGGTATTCCCGAGAAAATTCCGGATCCATTTGTTGAGCATAGGCCCGCGCCACATCACTACATTGTTATCCGGTGCGAAAAATCCCATTGACATGACTTTAATACCGTGACTAACGGGAGGGATCGCCGTCTGGTCAATCATGGTTGGCTTCTGGCTGATTTGCATCATGGCCGGGATACTAAAACCGTATATATCTGCATCTAATATGCCTACTCTTTTGCCTAATCGCGCCAATGCGGCTGCGAGGTTAATCGTTACCGTTGATTTTCCTACACCGCCTTTTCCGCTAGTTACAGCGATAAACGTTACACCGGAATCCGGACGTAACATTGCGGGCATTCCTCCTTCAGATGTAGATTCTTTTTTTAACGACTGGGTTAAGGCAGCGCGCTCTTCATTCGTCATCGAACTGAATGATAAGGAAATGTCTGCAGCGCCGATGCGTCTGAGAGATTCTTCGATATCTTGCCCAATTTTAGCTTTCAAAGGGCAGCCCTGGATGGTTAATACAACTTCCAGTCCAATTCGGACACCATCGATTTTGATATTTCTTATCATATTTAAATCAACAATGCTTTTATGAAGCTCAGGATCTTCTACATGCCTGAGGGCTTCTAAAACATTTACGTTTGTCAGCATACGATCATTCCTTTTCTAATAGAAGGGGTCAAATCCAATTTATGAAAGGAACCTTTTGTCTAAATAAGACGAAAAGGTTCCTTTCAAGCAGGATTTAACAATTTTTTTTTAATTTATTCTTCTTTTAATCCTTTGCCTAAACCTTTCATGAAATGAATACCGAATCCGATTGCACGGTTAATATCCGGATCATTTAATACTTTTACAAGGTCAAGCATGCCTATTTTTTTATTGCTTTGCAAGTGCTTGCTGCCTTCATCCAAGCCTGATGACAAACTGCCTGCCAGTTTTTTTGTCAGTTCCGGATCAAGGCTGGTTAATGCGCCTGCCGCACCCATAAGATTATTGATCATATTCGTTACGGGTTCACGGGTTATTTGTCCCAGGGCAATTTTTGCGATTTTTTCTTTGGCCTGAAGCATAGCGTTTGCAGCTTCAAATACGCCGATGTCGTTCAGTTCACCAACGATATCCAATATTTTGTTTATGGCTTGTTCGTTATCGGCAAGCAGTGTTTTTAAATCTTCCAGCCTTTGCTGCCGCCGCTCTTCATCGGTCCATTCTTGCTTTTGAATGGCTGTAATTGGTGCTGCCATATACGTTCCTCCTGTCTAGTTATTGGTTAAGTGGACATACCCCGGGCGATCCCACTTGCGCTGAACCTCGACGCCATTTTGGGGATGACGTTTTTTGTTGCGCGGGTTCGTGCGCGGCAGAGGGTTTTCTCCGTCTACACGCAGCACTTCCAGACGAACCTTGGTTTGTTTATATGCAGGTGTATTGGTGCGTTGGTCGACCGCAGGACCGGTTAAGAAATTAATCGCTGATTCCTTATCTACCGAGTTCATCGGCAGGAAGATTTCATTTGCTTTCACGCGATCCGTTACAAGAGCATGTAATTTAAGCGCTCCGAATGGGGATACCAAACGAACGAGCGAACCGTCTTTAATTCCGCGTTCTTCCGCAAGCTCCGGAGAAACCTCAACGAAAATCTCAGGCACTTTGGATTGAATGCCTTTTGATTTGTTCGTCATATTACCTTCGTGGAAATGCTCGAGCATACGGCCGTTATTGATGTGAAGGTCGTACTCTTCCGGGAATTCGGCCGGGAGCACCCAATCAGATAGGGCAAAGCGGGCTTTCTTATCCGGAAAGTTAAATCCATCGACATAAAGAAGCGGCGTGCTGACACCATCAAGGCTTCCCCATAAGAAACTATTCCAGCCTTCAAGCACTTCGTAATTGGCTTCTCCGAAAATTGGAGATAAGCTTGCCATTTCTGCAAATATTTCGCTTGGGTGGCTGTAGTTCCAGTTTTGGCCCAGACGGTTTGCGACCTCTTGCACAATCCACCAGTCGGGCTTGGAATCTCCCAGCGGAGGAAGGGCTTGATACAACCTTTGTACACGACGTTCGGTGTTTGTAAATGTCCCATCTTTCTCAAGAGATGGAGTTGCAGGCAGTACAACGTCTGCGTACTGTGCTGTTTTGGAAAGAAAAATATCCTGAACGACAAAGAAATCAAGACTGGATAAAATATCGTGCACATGATTGGAATTGGAGTCGACAAGCGCCATATCTTCGCCGACAAGATACATGGCTCTCATCTTGCCTTCTTCAATCGCATGAAGCATTTGAATGTTATCGAGACCTGGTTTGCCATCGATTTTCACGCCATATGCTTGTTCAAATTTGGCACGGGCTGCATCATCGGTGATGTGCTGATATCCTGGGAGCCAGCCTGGAAGAGTCCCCATATCACAAGCGCCTTGTACATTGTTATGGCCCCGAAGCGGGTAGGCGCCGGCGCCTGGACGACGGTAGTTTCCTGTCGCAAGCAGCAAGTTCGAAATCGCGGCGGAAGTATCGGATCCGCCCGTGTTTTGGGTGACGCCCATACCCCAAAGAATGCAAGTACCGTCTGCATCGCGAATCATTTCAGCTACTTGAATAAGCGTTTCTTTTGAAATTCCCGTAATTTCTTCTGCGTATTCGAGCGTATATTTCTCAAGCACAGCCTTGAAATCATCGAAGAAGTTAACATTCTCATCAATAAAGGTTTGATCGTGCCAGCCTTGATCGATGATATATTTGGTAACCGCCATAAGCCATACTTGGTCTGTACCTTGCTTAGGACTGATAAAGATATCAGACCGCTCAGCCATTTCATTTTTGCGAAGATCCGCAACAATTAGTTTTTGCCCATGAAGCTTGTGTGCACGCTTGACACGAGTGGCTAATACCGGGTGACCTTCTGCCGGATTTGCGCCAACGATGATAACAAGACCTGCTTGCGCAATATCTTTAATCGTACCTGCATCGCCGCCCATACCTACCGTCCGGAATAAACCGTCTGTTGCAGGAGATTGGCAATAACGTGAGCAGTTATCGACGTCGTTCGTTTCGAAAACTTGACGTGCTAACTTTTGAATCACATAATTTTCTTCATTTGTAATCTTGGAAGAAGAGATAAAGCCAATGGAACGATTTCCGTATTGTTGTTTAATCGCGCCTAATTTGCTTGCGACTAAATCAAGCGCTTCATCCCAGGTGGACTCGACGAATACGCCGTTTTTACGAATTAACGGCTTAGTGAGACGTTCTTCAGCGTTAACGAAGTCCCAGCCGAACTTCCCTTTTACGCAAGTTGAAATGGCGTTGACCGGTGCATCGGAAGTAGGTTGAACTTTAAGAATCTTGCGACCCTTCGTCCAAACTTCGAATGAACAGCCTACGCCGCAGAAGGTACATACGGTTTTGGTTTTTCTCGTACGCGTATCGCGCATCGCCGCTTCTACTTCCGAAATGGCAAAAATACCACTATAGCCCGGCTCAACTTCTTTGACCAGATCGATCATCGGTTCGAGAACGTCCTCTTTCAATCCAGTCATAAATCCGGCCTCGCCCAGCATCGATTTCTCCATCAACGCGTTACATGGACAAATAGTGACACATTGCCCGCAGCTAACGCAGGAAGAATCGTTAATTGCCGCTCCATCATCCCATATCACGCGGGGACGCTCCGCTTCCCAGTCTATGGACAGAGTTTCATTGACTTGAAGGTTCTGACAAACCTCAACGCATTGACCGCAGGCGATACACTGGTTAGGGTCATAACGGTAGAAAGGGTGGGACATATCGACTTCAGATACGTCTGCTTTTGGGGTATAGGGGTATTTTTGGTGTTCAATCTCCATCAGCTCAGCGGTATTATGTAACTTACAGTTTCCGTTGTTATTGTCACATACCGTACAGTAGAGCAGATGATTTTCTAATAAGCGATCCATCGCTTCAGTTTGAGCCTCTTTGGCGCCTTTCGATGACAATTCAATGTTCATACCGTTCATAGCAACCATGGAGCAAGAACGTACAAGCTTTCCGTCGACTTCTACGATACAGGTATCGCAAGTTTGAATGGGATCTACCTCTGGAACATAACAGATTTGCGGATGCTCGATCCCATTTTGATTAATGATTTCCAGGATGGTTGAACCGGGAGCGGCTTGATACCCTTTGCCGTCAATTGTAATTCTAACCATGTTATCGTTCATGGTTCTACTTCCTCCTTTTAGACAAATAAAAAAACCACCATAATCAAACACGCCTGAGGTAACAGGAGGCCGTGTACGATCATGGTGGAATAGTTCATTAGCAGATCTTGCTAACACACCAATCCATTATAAGCGAATGAAATAATAGAATCATAACAGGGTAAATATCATGACTCCATCTTTATCGGTTACTATTATAGCGCTTAGTTAGCGTATTAACAATACAAAAAACTATTTTTTGGAATACGCAGTTTCGGACGCCGCTCTTTTTTTTTCTCAAGTGTTGATTTATGATAAGAAAATTAATAAAAAGCCAACAGTAAAAATTTTATATCAATCGTTGAACAAGGAGAATGGTGTCATGTCAAAAATGGTTCATGAATTTAATGATATTATTCGAAAGCTTCGCAAAGATTTGTTTGGCAAGGGGCCGGAGCGTATTCATACCGTATTTGTCGAGAACATGGCCGTTTCCACGCTGTACGGAAATTTGACGCCTACAGAGAAGTTTATTGCAGGAACACCGGACGGTACGGATATGGTCCATATCGCCAGAACTAAAATGATTCAACAAGTGTATTCGAATAATCTTCCACAAGGCTTGGAGGATATCGTCGGCGCCAAATTGGTTCACCTGTTTTCGGATATGAAGGTAGAAGAAGATATTGCCGTTTCCGTTTTTGTCTTTGATAAAAACATCGAAGTGGAGAGGGGGTAAAGAGCATGAAACCCATCGAGGTGAAAAGGGAAGTCCTTCGTTTTGTTAATGGTCATGCCGAGAAAGTTGAGGACAGCATTGTAACGGAATATCCGGTTACGGTGAAAATTAACGGACAGGAATTTGTTACGATGGTTTGTACGCCAGAATTTATAGAAGATATGGTCATCGGTTTTTTGGCGTCTGAAGGGATTATCAGGAAATACGAGGACATTGACAAAATATGGATACAAGAAAGAGAAGGCTTTGTCCACGTGACAACAACCAAAGTCAATTCGTATTACCGTGATTTTCAAAGCAAACGATATATTACCTCCTGCTGCGGGATGAGCAGACAAGGATTTGTTTTTGTAAACGATGCGTTGACCGCCAAGAAGATGGAGGATATTCGTGTAAAAATTTCCATCGACGATTGTTTTCGGTTAATGAATGATCTGCAGCAATCTGCGGATACTTTTCATCATACTGGCGGGGTCCACAATGCGGCTTTATGTGATGCGAACGGAATTGTTTTAAGCCGGATGGACATAGGAAGACATAATGCTTTGGACAAAATTTATGGTTATTGTTTGAAGAATGACATTTCCATCGGTGACAAAATCATCGTTTTTAGCGGTCGTATCTCCTCCGAAATTTTATTGAAAGTTGCAAAAATAGGCTGCGAAGTGATATTGTCAAAGTCAGCTCCGACAGAATTGGCATTACAGCTGGCTGAACAGTTGGGAATTACCACAATAGGCTTTATCCGTAATCATTCGCTAAATGTGTATACGTGTCCGAATCGGATTCTAACTATTTGATATACAGAAGTGAGGCCATCCACATGGAAGATGTTGTGTTGGATAAACTGCAGCGCCCCTTAAGGGATTTGCGGATATCGGTTACCGATCGCTGCAATTTTCGCTGCCGGTATTGCATGCCGGAGGAAATATTCGGTCCGGACTATGCTTTTTTGTCTGATGATAACATTTTATCGTTTGATGAAATTGAAAGATTATCACGGATTTTCGTCTCTTTAGGCGTAAAAAAATTGCGTATTACCGGAGGAGAGCCTTTGCTGCGCAAAGATCTCCCCGCACTTATCAAGCGACTGAAGCTAATCGATGGGGTAGAGGACATTGCCTTAACCACTAACGGTTCATTACTTAAGAAATTTGCAGGTGATCTATACAATTCCGGCTTATCCCGTGTGACAGTAAGTCTGGATTCGCTGGATGAAGAGCGTTTTGCTTATATGAACGGAAATCGAAGCAGGGTGAAAACGGTTCTTGAAGGCATGCAGGCCGCGTCAGAAGCGGGAATGAAAGTTAAAGTAAACATGGTGGTCCAAAAAGGAAAAAATGACCAGGACATCATCCCGATGGCACAATACTTCAAAGAGAAGAGATATACCCTGCGCTTCATTGAATACATGGATGTCGGGAATTCCAATGATTGGAAATTAGATGAAGTGGTGTCCAAACAAGAGATTATCGAGTCGATTAACGAGCGGATGCCCATTGAACGAATTCCTGCTAATTATAACGGAGAAGTGGCGACCCGGTATCGTTATACAGATCGTGATCAGGAAATGGGAATTATTTCGTCCGTGACAGATTCCTTTTGTTCATCCTGCACAAGGGCCCGCCTCTCGGCAGAAGGAAAACTCTATACTTGCTTATTTGCTTCCAAAGGCTATGATCTCAGAGAACTGCTCCATTCCGGGCAAAATGATCAAACGATTGCCGCCGCCATCTCGGCAGTTTGGAATCATCGTTCCGATCGCTACTCAGACGAACGATTAAGTCATACCCATCCTAAGGTATCTCCTAAAGTGGAAATGTCGCATATCGGGGGATAGGAAAATGTCCAAAGAGGATTGCCGTTATCTTCATTTTTTGTTATGATGAACAACGCCTGCATATACGTTTGTATATGAGGAATGGAAGGTATGCAAGTTCTGTATATTTTCTATTCTAACGACAGTGATGATTGATAGCCTTGTAGGAGAACGTGTGCAAGGAAATTAAGCAGCATTCGAGAACCCGTACCTTGTGTAGGGATTCTTGGTGCTGCTTTTTTATTTAAAAATGGAGGATTGGTTTGGCTATGTCATTTCATGTACCCGGAAAAATCGCCGGCATGGCGATTGAGGCAGGAGTCCAAAAGACGAGGCTGTCTCTGCCTACGATGCTTATGCTTGGTTTTTTGGGAGGAGCATTCATTTCATTAGGTTTTTTGCTTGATATTCGGGTAATCGGCAATTTGCCGCAACATTGGGGGAGCCTATCCAATTTGCTGGGAGGCATCGTTTTTCCTTTGGGACTCATATTAGTTATTCTGGCAGGCGGAGAACTCATTACAGGAAATATGTTATCCGTGTCAATTGCACTTTACGCGCGGAAAATTTCTTTGAAACAGTTACTGAATAATTGGTTTTGGGTAACATTGGCTAACTTTGCCGGTGCTCTTTTTGTTGCTTATTTTTTCGGACACGTGGTCGGATTGACCGAGTCCGGGCCCTATTTGGGTAAAACCGTGGCCATAGCCCAGGCGAAATTACAGGACTCTTTTGGACAAACGTTAATTTCTGCAATTGGTTGCAACTGGCTTGTTTGCCTTGCGATTTGGATCGCTTATGGGGCGGACGATATCATTGGGAAAATTGTCGGGATGTGGTTTCCGATCATGGCCTTTGTCGCCATTGGCTTTCAGCACGTTGTCGCAAATATGTTTGTGATTCCGGCAGCGATTTTTGCGGGGCATTTTTCATGGGCAGAATTTGCAGGGAATATTGTTCCTGCTTTTATAGGAAATGCAATTGGCGGTGCTGTATTTGTCGGGTTTGCTTATTTCTTTTCTTTCCAAAAAAGTTTAAAGGAAAAAGGGATATAAGGAGTGAGAGAAATGGTAGAGAGAAGGACACCCATTCCAGTAGGAGAAGCCGTTCGTAATCTGATGGCATATGCCAGTTTTGGTTTAAAAGAAATGGTTGCCCTTGAATTGGCAGACGGGCGTTATTTAGCTGAAGATTTGGCGGCGGATCATGATATTCCGTCCTTTGACCGTTCTCCTTATGATGGTTTTGCGATTAGATCCGAGGATACGGTTCGGGCAAGCAAGGACCATCCAATTACCTTCGAAGTCACGGGTACAATCGGGGCTGGCTCGGTATACCGTGATAAGGTTGGACCCTTTCAAGCGGTCCGCATTATGACAGGTGCGGAAATTCCGAAAAGCTGCGACGCCGTTGTCATGCTTGAATTAACACGCCCGTTTGAAGAGGACGGTCAAGCCTATATAGAGATTAAAAGGTCGTTTAAACATGGAGACAACATTTCATTTCAAGGTGAAGAAGCACGAAAAGGGATGATTCTAGCGAAGAGAGGTACTTACATAAATCCAGGGATCATGGCCCTTCTTGCTACATTTGGCTATAGTCAAGTACCTGTTGCCAGAAAACCAGTCATCGGAATCATTGCGACTGGAAGTGAGCTTCTTGATGCAAATGAGCCGCTTAAGCCGGGGAAAATTCGAAATAGCAACACGTATATGATTCTTTCTCAAATCCAAAGAGCTGGGGGAGAAGCCAAATACTTCGGAAAACTTAACGACGATTTGGATATGTGTTGCTCCGCAGTGAAAGAATCATTAAGTCAGGTAGACATGTTAATTACAACCGGGGGCGTCTCGGTAGGCGATTATGATTATTTGCCGGCTGTCTATGAAAAATTAGGGGCAGCCGTTCTTTTTAACAAAGTAGCCATGCGTCCAGGAAGCGTGACGACCGTAGCGCATTTAGATAACAAATTATTATTCGGGTTGTCAGGCAATCCTTCAGCTTGTTACGTTGGCTTTGAGTTATTTGTACGTCCGATCGTTCGCACTTATTTATTTCATGGAAAACCGCATTTGAAAAAAGTAAAAGCAATTCTAGGAGAAAGTTTTCCAAAACCTAATCCATTTATGAGGTTCGTACGAGCAAAACTCACGTATGATGAAGGATCACTGATTGTTTCCCCATCCGGTTTTGACAAGTCCAGTGCTGTTTCTTCATTAGCAGAAGCCAATGCGCTGATTGTTCTTCAGGGGGGTACAAGAGGATATGAAAAAGGGACGTACGTGGATGTTCTCCTATTAGAAGATCATCAAGGTAGCGAATGGCCTTGGTAAACACGTGGAGGGTTACATGAACAACCGGATTTTGAATACGTTCCAATTTATACTTAACGGTTCCTTAATTCTTCTAGGTATCATTTTAACGTTTTTAATGATCCGTGAACTATGGATTATTCTGTTATCTACGATCCAGACCACTCTGGACATTCATATTATTTTACAGGAGATACTCGCTTTCTTCCTTTATTTTGCTTTTGTGTCTATGATCGTCAAATATTTTAGAGAGAATTACCATTTTCCTATACGTTATCTTTTATACATTGGTATAACAGGTACCCTGCGTTTTATTATTGTTAACCGTGATCATCCCATGGAAAATTTGATATTGTCCTTCGTCATTCTGGTTCTCATGATTGCCTATTCTTTAAAAATAACATCGTCACAGCACTAGTCCAAGGATAAATAACATAAAGCGCCTCAAGCCGAAAGATGGCAGGAGGCGCTTTACGTATATGTCGAATTGAGTTGATCTTGCCCTTCGTAACCTTGCAGAGTTGCCGGTGGCAGCTGTTGATCACATTCGCGCTACAGATCAGCTCGCGCATCTCCGGCGGCAATTTGAAGAAGATCACTATTCAGTTTTCTTACGTATCCATTCAATAATTTTATAATAGCGTGCCAAGCCGCCCGGGACAAGGGGATATGGCCGGGTGCGAATTTTGTCGATATTGATAATCATTATCATTTGTATTACCATACACATGTACAAAAAATTAAGGGACTACAGGGGTGTATGAGATGTCAGCAATACAGGTTCGGGATGGCAAGGATGTATGGGAAGTGAGGTTTGAGGATATTCGCAAATATCACGGCGAGCTGGCGCTGATGGCTGTTGCGGTCGGCTTTCGCAGCCAGCAGGCGGCCTTTCGCGTGCTATATGGAGACAGCGCGGTCGAGCGCAAGGCGATCTCCGTCGTGTCAGGGCATGCCGGTCCGGGCTTTCGGGATGCGTTCGAATATGTCACGCGGGCGGTGAGTCGTGGGGCTTATCAGGTGGATACGGACTATCCGCGCGGCCAATACGATCCTTACCGTCCGCAGAGCTACGCCTTCGTGATCAAGGGTGAGGGTGCCGGAGCTGTCGAGGTTGTGCTGAAGGAGCATTTTTTGCCGCGGGAATTTTATGATTTTCTGAAGAAGGGCCGTGAAGGGACGACAACGGAGCAGGATGCTGAGGTATTCGGCAGGCTCAAGCTGGAACTGGCCGAACGGGCGCTGGCTTTGCCTGAGCAGGAGCTGCTGGACGTGCGGAAAATCGGATGAGCAGGGCGGACGGATTTAAGGCGGGCGCCGAGGAATTTGTCGTTCTCGATTCCGGCTGCTTCTTCGGCATGGAAAGCGCGGAAGCGCTGCAGGTCCGGCCGGAATGCTTCGTACTGGACCAGTACAAGCTGGCCGAGACGGACCTTGCGCCTTATCCGTGCCTGGTGATCGATGCCTTCGCCGATCAGGAATGGCTGTACCGGCAGCGGGATCTGATCCGCCGTTTTCTCGATCAGGGCAAGCTGTTGATCTTCTGCGGCCATCTGTTCCGCGATTGGCTGCCGGGCGGCTCTCTATTTGTGCCGCGCACCATTCGCAGTCACCTCGATTATACGGTATTGTTCCACAAGCCACACCCGATTTTTACCGGGCTGACGTCCGAGGAGCTGACGTATAACAAGGGAGTGGCCGGGTTCTTCGCCCGGGGGCACAACCCGCCTCCGCCCGGGGCGGAGGTGCTGTTGACGTTGCCCGGCGGGGAAGGAATCACCTATATCGACCGGATGAGCACGGGCGGAACGATAATGGTCCATGCCGGGAACAGCCTGTTCACCTACGGTCCCCCGGAGAGCAAGCCGGAGCGCATCGGAAGCCAGCTCAGAGCGTGGGCGCGCGCGGAGATCGGCCGGATCGGCCGGAAGGAGGGACACGGATGAGAAGGATCGGGGTGCTCTATGGAGGCAATGCGCATCAGCACCGGACCTTTCGGGAGTCCAAGTACAAGACTTATGTGCACCGGCTGATTTATTTGCCGGAGCTGCACCGCGCGTCGTTGGACGATCTTGACGTGCTTCTTATTCCTTCCCAGCTGCATCAGCGGATGGTATCGGCCTCGTCCGGCAAGCTGCGCGCCTTCGCCGATTGCGGAGGCACGATAGCGGCGTTCGGCGCGCAGCCGCTCGATTGGCTGCCCGGCCACGGCTGGGAATTCAGGCCGACCAACTTCTGGTGGTGGCTCGATCCGAAGGCCGACAGCGGACTCATTCTGAACGAGCCGGGGCATGATTTGTTCCGCTATTTGACGCTGCAGGATGCGACCTGGCACTATCACGGCATTTTCAGGCCGCCGGCGGGGGCGCAGACGCTGATCAGCGTCCGGAACGACGGAGCCATTCTGTATATCGACAAGGTGACGACGTCGGGCACGCTCATTATGACAACGTTGGACCCCGAGTTTCATTACGGCTCGTACTTCATGCCCGCCACCGAGCGGTTTCTGGACGGATTTTTCCCCTGGCTGGCAGAAGGCGACCACGGCTACGCGCCGTCTCAACACGATTACGATAAAAGCCAATAAGAGGAGTGTATGACATGCTGTTCCACACCAAAATCAGTACCTTCGCTTCGCTCATCTGCCTGGCGGCGGTTGTCGCAGGCTGCTCCGGCAGCCAGCCCCCGGCGTCTTCCGCAGGCGACGCTTCGAAATCGCCGGCCGATGCCGCTAAGAGCGTGAACGCCGCGGCTTCAGTCCAAATTCCTTCGCTTCGCCTCGCATGGGGCAATAGCGGCTATCCGTCCCCGTTTGCGTTCAGCGCCTCCGGTCCGGCCGGGTTCCTGCGCAACTCGTTCCTGTTCGATACGCTGACATGGAAGGACGAGAAGGGCGTGATCCCGTGGCTGGCCAAATCGTGGAAGGTGTCGGACGACGGGCTGACGTATACGTTCGAGCTGGAGCAGGGGGTCAAATGGCATGACGGCCAGCCGTTCACCGCGGACGATGTGGTCTTCAGCTTCGACTACTACAAGAAATTCCCGTTCATGTGGACCGGGGACATCAGCCAGATCGCATCCGTCAGCAAAACCGGCGATAGCACGGTAGCGTTCAAGCTTAACTCGAAGTACGCGCCCTTCCTGAGCGATCTGGTCGGCATCGTGCCGATCATTCCGAAGCATGTCTGGGAGAAGGTGGACAAGCCGGTCGAATTCCGCGACGCGTCCGCGCTGGTCGGCACGGGCCCCTACACGCTGAAGGAGTATGACTCCAAGTCGGGCCAATATTTGTACCAGGCCAACGACAGCTATTTTAAAGGCAAGGTCAAGGTGAAGGAGGTCGCCTACCTGAATCCGGCCAACAAGCTGCTCGCGCTGCAGAAGGATGAAATCGACGCCAGCTATTCCCTCAGCTACGCCGATGTGGAGAAGATGACCAAGGAAGGGCTGGACGTAATCAAAAGCGCGCCTACCGGAAGCGCTCTGCGCGTCACCTTCAATCTGGAGCATCCGCAGCTCAAGGACAAGAAGCTCCGCCAGGCAATCGCTTATGCGCTCGATCGCTCGGAGATGGCGCGCAAGCTGACGGGCGGGGAGCCGATCGTCGGCAACGCCGGGATCATTCCTCCGGATTCGCCGTGGTACAACCCCAAGGTGAAGAACTACGCCTATGATACGGCGAAGGCGGAGCAGCTGCTGGACGAGCTGGGCTACAAGAAAAACGCGGAAGGCGTGCGGGCCGATCTGAAGCTGAACGTCATGGTCTCCTCGACCTCTCCCGAGGCTCAGGTGATGCAGGAAATGCTGAAGAAGGTCGGCGTTGCGCTCAACCTGCAGCAGGTCGATGCGGCGACGTTCTCGACGGCGATGGGAGAGAACAAGTACGACATGGCGATTACGGGCCATATCGGTCTGAGCGGAGACCCGGACTTCCTGCGGCTGTGGTTTTTGGGCAAGGCGAACAACACGCTGGCCGCCCGGGGCAAGACGTTCGACAATGCGGAATTCCAGAAGCTCGCCGAAAGCCAGAAGGCCGAGCTGGACCCGACGAAGCGCAAGGCGATCGTGGACGAGCTGCAGAACGTGCTGGCCGAGGAGCTGCCGACGCTGGTGCTGTACCACCGCCCGTTCTACTTTATGTATAAGAAAAATGTGTTCGACGGCTGGTTCAACACGTACGGCGGCATAGCGGACGGCATTCCACTTTGGGATAACAAGGTCGCGTTCATCGATGGCGGCAAATAAACAGGCTCTAACCTATGCAGGCGTCTTGATCTTCGTGCTGCTGCTGAACTTCTGGCTCCCTCGGCTTATGCCGGGGGGCCCTGTTGATTTTTTGACCGGAGGCGGGGAGGACGGCGCGATTTTCCTGACGGAGGTCCAGAAGCAGGCGATGCTGGCATATTACCGTCTGGACGACTCCTTGTGGGCCCAGTTCACAAGCTATATCCGGGGGCTGTTCACCTTTGACTTCGGCCTGTCCATCAGCTACAAGCAACCGGTTATCGAGGTGATCGCCGAGCATCTGCCCTGGACGCTGCTGATCGTGGGCGCATCCACGGTGCTGTCGACGGCGGCCGGCCTGGCCACCGGTCTGCTGTCCGCCTGGTGGCATCCGGGGCGGAGCGATCGGAGCTGGTTTGTCGGGATGCTGACGCTCAGCGCGATCCCGGAATTCCTTATCGGCATGCTGCTGCTCATTATCTTCTCCGTCCAATGGGGCCTCATGCCGCTGGGCGGGGCGGAGACTGCCTTCCTGCGGTCAAGCGGCTGGTGGGGGCATGCCGTGGATATCGCACGGCACGCAGCGCTGCCCACGCTGACGCTGACCTTGACCAATATGTCCGGGCTGTATCTGCTGATGCGCAACGAGGCAATCCGGGTACGGCGGGAGCCTTTCGTGGAATTTGCCGAGGCCAAGGGCATCGGGGAACGGGCGCTGCTGCTGCGGCATGTGGCCCTCAATGCGGCGCTGCCCCTGGTCACGGTCATTGTGATGCGCATCGGCGGACTGGTGGCCGGTTCGGTGCTGGCCGAGACGGTCTTCGCGTACCCGGGGATCGGCAAGCTGCTTCAGGAAGCGATCCTGGCGCGGGACTACCCGCTGCTGCACGGCCTGTTTTTGCTGATTACGGTAGCTGTACTGCTTCTGAACCTGCTCGCGGATCTCATTTACCCGCGGCTGGACCCGCGCATTCGCATCAGACGGGGGGAGAGTCTATGAACAAAGCGCGCTGGATCGGATTTGCTGTTCTGCTGCTCTTTGCCGTCGCCGCACTCATAGGGCCGCTGCTCGTCTCCTCGTCGCCCTTCGAGATCGACGCCGACCGCTTCCTGCCTCCGTCAGCCGGGCATTGGCTGGGGACGAACTCCCTGGGGCAGGATGTGTTCAGCGGACTTGTATACGGGGCGAGAACGACGCTGCTGGTCGGGCTGTGCGTTTCGCTGCTCAGCACGCTGCTGAGCGGCCTGCTGGGCCTGATCGCCGGCTATTCCCGGCGGCTCGATCCCGTGCTGAATGCGCTGGCCAACATGCTGCTGGTGCTGCCGCCGCTGCTGCTTATTCTGATCGTCGCCTCGTTCACCGGCGGCGGCACCTGGCAGCTGATCCTGACGCTGGGCCTGCTGACCTGGCCGTCCTTCATGAGGCTGATCCGCGCTTCGGTGCTGTCGTTGAAGGAGCGGGAGTTCGTCAAGGCGTCCAGGCTGTTCGGCGGCGGCACCTTCTATGTGCTGCGCCATCACCTGCTGCCGTTCCTGTGGCCGCTGCTGCGCACGAAGTTCATCCTGTCGTTTCGGCAGGCGGTGACGATTGAGGCGAGTCTGGCCTTTATCGGCATTGGAGACGCGAACCGCCCCTCGTGGGGAAAAATGCTGCAGCAGGCGTTCAGCCGCAACGAAACGTGGATATCGGACGTCTGGCAGTGGACCGTGCTGCCGCCGACGCTGGCGGTGCTGCTGGTCACGGTCGGGCTGGCGCTGGCCGGGGAGGAAAAATCTGCCGAGGCGGCGCTGACGAAAGCCGGTTC